>NZ_JBEXMX010000095.1:0-19201 GCF_040610755.1 Gordonia sp. NPDC003585
GCACATCGCGCGCCGGGGTGTCGACAGCGTCGTCGTCGACTGCGAACAGGGGATGGTCCGGCTGGGTTTGGCCGCCGACCTCGCAGCGCACCTCGGTGGCGAGCTGATGGCGATCGACGAGCTGTCGCGCTCGGCGTTGCACCGATCCCACCCGGCAGCCTGATCACGCCCGCGATCGAGGAGACAGACTGTGCCACAGGGAGTTCCCGCCACCATCCCCGACGACGGCCTCACCACCCGGCAACGCCGCAACACGCCGGTACTCGCCGTGCACACCGGCGACGGCAAGGGAAAGTCCACCGCCGCATTCGGGATGGCGATGCGTGCCTGGAATGCCGGGATGCGGGTCGCGGTGTTCCAGTTCGTCAAGAGCGCGAAATGGAAGGTGGGCGAGGAGTCGGCGATGCTGGCGCTCGGGGAGGTGCACACCTCCACCGGCGCGGGTGGTCCGGTCGAGTGGCACAAGATGGGGCAGGGGTGGTCGTGGTTGCGGGCCAACACCGAGCACACCGACGACCATGCGGAGGCGGCCCGGATCGGGTGGACGGAGATCGCCCGGCGACTCGCGGCGAACGAACACGACTTCTATGTCCTCGACGAGTTCACCTACCCACTGGACTGGGGCTGGGTGGACACCGACGAGGTGATCGACGCACTCACCGCACGTCCCGACCGCCAGCATGTGGTGATCACCGGGCGTCGTGCGCCGCAGGCGTTGATGGACGCCGCTGATCTCGTCACCGAGATGCGTAAGGTACGACACCCGATGGACGCCGGGCGTAAGGGCCAGAAGGGCATCGAATGGTGAGGGCGCTTCGGTGAACGCCGGGATTCCAGCCGTGGTCATCGCCGCACCCTCATCGGGCAGCGGTAAGACGACCGTGACCACCGGACTCGTCGGTGCGCTGCGGGCCGCCGGGCATCGGGTGGCGCCGTTCAAGGTCGGGCCCGACTACATCGACCCCGGCTATCACGCGGTCGCCGCGGGTCGGGTGGGACGCAATCTCGACCCGAATCTCGTTGGGGCCGAGCTGATTGCGCCGCTGTTTGCGGCCGGGTGCGCGGGCGCGGACATCGCCGTCGTCGAAGGCGTGATGGGTCTGTTCGACGGCCGTATCGTTCTGGGTGACGACTCCGGTGACTCGGATCTGCTCGGTCGGGGTTCGACTGCGCACGTCGCCACACTGATCGGGGCCCCCGTCGTCCTCGTGGTCGACGCCGCGGGTCATAGTCAGTCCTTGTCGGCAGTGCTGCACGGATTCCTCAGCTACGAGCCGTCGGTCCGAATCGCGGGGGTGATCCTCAACCGTGTGGGGTCCGAGCGTCACGAAGCAGTTCTGCGGCAGGCATGTTCGCGCGTGGGTATGCCGGTGTTCGGTGTGCTGCGCCGTGATCCGTCCCTGGCGGTCCCGTCTCGTCACCTGGGCTTGATTCCCGCCGCCGAACGCAGCGCGGAGGCGATGGCCGCTGTCGACGCGATGGCCCGTGGAGTGGCTGCATCTCTCGATCTGCCCGCGATTGTCGCTGCGGCGCAGACTGCGTCGCCGCCGATCGTCGGGGCGTGGTCGGCGGGCGATGCGGTCGAGGCAGTCCAATCACCGGCCCGGACCCCACTGATCGCGGTGGCCGGGGGTGCAGCTTTCACCTTCGGCTATGCCGAGCACACCGAGATGCTGCGTGCCGCTGGCGCGGAGGTCGTCGGCTTCGATCCGCTGCACGACCCACTCCCGGCTGGTGCCGGGGGCGTGGTGATCGGTGGCGGATTCCCGGAAGAGCATGCAGAAGCGTTGGCGGCCAACGAGATCCTTCGTCACGGATTGCGCGACCACGTCCGCCGCGGTGGTCCTGTGCAGGCGGAATGTGCGGGCCTGCTCTACCTGTCGACCCATCTCGACGGTCATCCGATGAGCGGAGTCCTCGACATCGAGGGGCATTTCGGTCCGACGCTGACGCTCGGCTACCGAGACGCCGTCGCCGTCGGTGATTCGGTGCTGTACCGCAGCGGCGACCGCGTGACCGGCCACGAATTCCACCGCAGCCACGTCGTTGCCGTTGGTGCCGACGCCCCCGGTCCGGCGTGGGCGTGGACCGGTCCGGACGGCCGGGCATCGATGCACGGTGTCGCGACGATGGCTGTGCATGCGTCGTACCTGCACGTTCATCCGGTTGCCGTACCGCACGCGATCCGACGTTTCGTCCATGCCGCAACGATATTCAGTGCGGCCGCAGCATGAGGGACAGAAGCATGCGAGAAAGCGGTCTGCGAGAAGCGCTCGACGCCGTCGCACGCCACGGCGCCGACGACCCGACCCTGATGCGGGACCTGCTCGAAGCGGTACTCGTGGTGGGGCAGGGACTCGACCTCGACGACGCGTTGCAGCGGATCGTCGAGGTCGCGGTCGGCGTGGTCGACGCCCGCTACGGTGCGCTCGGTGTTCGCGGACCCGATGGCGACCTGAGCGCCTTTGTGTACACGGGGATCACACCGAAACAACGTGCGCAGATGGGCGACTTGCCGGTGGGCCGCGGCGTGCTCGGCGTGCTGATGGACGACCCGCACATCCTGCGCATCCCCGACCTCTCCCAACATCCTGCGTCGGTGGGTTTTCCGCCTCATCACCCGCCGATGACGACATTCCTCGGTGCGCCGATCATCATCCGTGGGGCCATCTTCGGCCGGATCTACCTCACCGAGAAGCGATCTGCATCGGAGTTCACCGAACTCGACGAGACCCTGATCGCAGTGCTTGCGGTGGCCGCGGGCATCGCGGTCGACAACTCGCGGCTGTTCGAGCGGGCGCGTACGCGTCATCGCTGGATGCAGTTGGTTGCCCGGCGCGGGTCCGAGCCGCTTGCCGGAATAGCGTTGTCGGACACGATGTCGCGCCTGTGCACCGATGTCGCCGATCTGGTCGGCGCCATCGATGTGTTCATCGTCACCGACGACGCGGGTGAAGTGGAGATCCGCGGCCACACGGGTGCGGCGATCGAACCCGACGCGTTCGCGAGTCCGTCTGCGACCTCGCTCAAAGTGCAGCGCAGCGGTGAGATCGCCCCCGCGTTGGTGCGGCGAGGTGCACAGTGGACCACGGTGCAGCCGCTGCAGCGCGCCGCCGGCGCCTTCGGCTGGATTCTGATCACCCACCACGACCGTCCTCATTGGGAGCCCGAGGAGATCGCCGGGCTCGCCGGTGTCGCCGAGGTGGCCTCGCTCGCCGTCGTCTATGCCGAACAGCAACAGGTGGCCCGCGATCTCGAGGTTCTCGAGGACCGGCATCGCATCGCACGTGACCTGCACGATCACGTCATCCAGCGACTCTTCGCGGTCGGCATGTCGGTCCAGACGCTGTTGGCGCATGCGTCGGCAGGAACATCGCCCGATCCGGAGTCGGTCAACAATCGCCTCGAGCAGATCATGACCGACCTCGATCGCACCATCGCGCAGATCCGGACGTCGATCTTCGACCTGCAGACCGTGCCCGGCCACCACGACACCTCCACGCTGCGTCGTCGGGTGCTCGACATCGTGTCCGAGCTCTCGGTGCATGCGCCCATCTCGCCGAGCGTGTCCTTCGACGGCCCAGTCGACACCGTCGTCCCCGAATCGCTTGGGCCGCACATCGATGCGGTGCTCCGCGAAGGGCTCAGCAACGCGCTCCGCCACGCCCACGCCGAGCATATCGGGGTGTCGGTGAGTGCCGACGACGTCCTCACGGTCGAGATCACCGACGACGGAGTGGGTATCGGCACCGACGTCACCTACCGCGGACTGGACAACCTGACTCGCCGGGCCGAGGAATGCGACGGGACGTTCACAGTGGTAACCACGCCCCGACACGGAAAACACAGCGGCGGAACCACGTTGACGTGGTCGGTGCCGCTGGTTGGCTGAGTGCCTCAGAGCTTCCCGTCGCGCAACTTGGTGGCCATCACCGCGACCTGGGTGCGCCGCTGCATGTCGAGTTTGGCCAGGATGCGTGAGACGTAGTTCTTGATCGTCTTCTCCGCCAGGAACATCTTCCCGGCGATCTGGCGGTTGGTCATGCCCTCGCCGATGAGGTTGAACACTTCGCGTTCTTGCGCGGTCAGTTCGGCGAGCGGATCGTGCTTTTCCTTGCCGTTGCGCAATTTGGCGAGAAGTGCGGCGGTACTGCGATCGTCGAGCAGCGAACCGCCGCGTCCGACGGTGCGGACTGCGGCCACCAGGTTGTTGCCGAGGATCTGCTTGAGCACGAAGCCCGACGCGCCGGCGAGGACCGCGGCGAGCAGGGCGTCGTCGTCGGCGTAGCTGGTCAGCATCAGACAGTGGATCGACGGTTCGGCGGCCCGGACGTCGCGGCACAGTTCGACGCCGTTGCCGTCGGGCAGGCGGACGTCGAGCACGGCGACATCCGGCTTGGTCGCCAAGATGCCGACCAGCGCCTCGCGGACGGATGCCGCCTCGCCGACCACCTTTATGTCGCCGGTGGTGCCGAGCAGATCACGCAGGCCGCGTCGAACGAGTTCGTGGTCGTCGACGAGGTACGCGCGCACGGGCCTGTCAGGGCCTGGGGAGCTGTCATCAGGCATGGCCCCGAATTTACCGGAGTCGGTGGCCAAACTCGCGACGTCGGTCCCGGTCGGTTCGGGACTTTGGGCCCACGATCGCACCACCTTTCACACCGCAGAGTGATAGCTACCCGAATCAGGCAACTCATCAGATCAGGAGTGCACGTGACCATCCTCATCGGATCACCCGAGCTCAACGATTCCGGAATGACCGGCTCGGACCTCCTCCGGGAATTGCTCCCGGTGTGCGAGACCGAGGTCGAGCGACACATGAAGATGACCAAGGACTGGCATCCGCACGACTACGTGCCGTGGGACGAGGGCCGCAACTTCGCCGCCCTGGGCGGCGACGACTGGGATCCCGAGCAGTCCAAGCTGTCCGACGTGGCGAAGGCCGCGATGATCACCAACCTGCTCACCGAGGACAACCTGCCGTCGTATCACCGCGTGATCGCCGACAACTTCAGCCTCGACGACGCGTGGGGATGGTGGGTCGGTCGGTGGACCGCGGAGGAGATGCGCCATTCCACGGTGATGCGCGACTACCTCGTGGTCACGCGCGGAGTGGACCCGGTGGAGCTCGAAGAGATCCGCATGCAGCACATGACGTCGGGCTTCAACCCGCTGCCCGAGGACGACGGTCAGCGCGACCACAGCTTCGACATGCTCTACGCCGTCAGCTATGTGAGCTTCCAGGAGCTGGCCACCCGGGTGTCGCACCGCAACACCGGCAAGGCCTGCGGTGATCCGATCGCCGACCGCATGCTGCAGCGGGTCGCGGCCGACGAGAACCTGCACATGCTCTTCTATCGCAACATCGTCGCCGGCGCGCTCGACCTGGTGCCCGATCAGACGATGGCCGCGATCTACGGGATCGTCTCGAACTTCCAGATGCCCGGCGCCACCATGCCGAACTTCCGCCGCAACGCGGTTCTGATCGCCAAGGGCGGCATCTATGATCTGCCGCAACACCTTTCGGAGGTCGTGATGCCAGTCCTGCGCAAGTGGCGGATCTTTGAACGTGACGACTTCGGTCCCCTCGGTGAGCACTACCGCGAGTTGCTCGCCGACTTCCTCGAGCAGATGAACGTGAAGGTGGAGAAGTTCGAGGCCGCGCGCGAGCGCGCACTCGAGCGGCAGCGCGCGAAGGGACTGGCATGACGATCATGGAGCCGTTGAACATCCAGGTGCTCGCCGACCTGCCCGAGGGCCCGGGGTGCGCGGGCTGCTGTGGCAGCTGCGAACAGCCGGCCGGTGGAGAACCCATCGCGGATTCCACCCCGGTGCTCGCGGGATTCGACACCGCCATCGCCATGGCGGAGGCAGCTGCCGACCACAACCCGACGTGGTGGAACGAGATCCGGGCCCGGGCCGACGACCCGAGTGCGGGCGAGTACTGCAGTTCGCTGCTGCTCGGTGCGATGCTGGAATCGTCGGCGCATCGGCTCGGTGTCCCCGTCGCCGACGTGTGGGCACACATCCGCCGGACCGGGGAGCTCCCGCTCTGAGGGGTGGTCGTCGGTAGGATCTCCTGCCATGCCCGACACCCACGACCATCCTGTGACAGGTGACGACGAGATCCGCACCCACTACCTCGTCGGACTCGACCTCACCGGCCGCAAGGTGGTGGTCGTCGGCGGTGGATCAGTGGCCCAGCGACGTCTGCCCAATCTGGTGTCGGCGGGTGCCGACGTGCACATCATCGCCATCGATCCGACGCCTGCCGTGGAGTCCTACCCGGGTGTCACGGTGCACCGTCGCGCCTACGTCGCCGGTGACCTCGACGGTGCCTGGTACGCGATGGCCTGTACCGACGATCCCGCCGTGAATGCGGCCGTGGTCGCCGAGGCCGAACAGCGTCATACCTTCTGCGTACGGGCCGACGACGCCCGGTTCGGCACCGCCGTCACGCCCGCGTCGGGCCGCCATCGAGACGTGCATTTCGGTGTGCTCGCCAGTGGCGACCACAGGTTGTCGGCGGCGTTGCGGGCCGCCATCTCGAAAGCGCTCGCCGACGGGTCCCTGACCGTCGACGACGACGCTCCGCACCCGGCCGGCGTCGCGCTGGTCGGAGGTGGTCCGGGCGACCCCGACCTCATCACCGTCCGTGGTCAACGTCTGCTGATGGAGGCCGACGTGGTGGTCGCCGACCGCCTCGCGCCCGCCGAACTACTCGCGGCGCTCGGGCCACAGGTCGAGATCATCGACGCGGCCAAGGTGCCCTACGGCCGAGCGATGAAGCAAGAGGCCATCAACGACGTCCTGGTCGCCAAGGCCCGTGAAGGGAAGTTCGTCGTCCGCCTCAAAGGCGGCGACCCCTATGTCTATGGCCGAGGTTTCGAGGAACTGCAGGCCTGTGTCGACGCGGGCGTACCGGTGACGGTCGTACCCGGTATCAGCAGTTCGATCGCGGCACCGGCCGCGGCCGGTATCCCGGTCACCCATCGTGGGGTGACCCACGAGGTCGTCATCGCCTCCGGGCACGTCCCGCCGGGACATCCGGACTCACTGATCGACTGGTCGGCGATGGCCAAGCTGCGCGGCACCCTCGTCCTGATGATGGCCGTCGAACGCGTCGAGGTGTTCGCCGACGCACTACTGGCCGGCGGACGGCCTGCGACGACACCGGTCGCGATGATCGAGAACGGGTCGCTGCCGACGCAGCGGGTGCTGCGCACCGACCTGGCGGGTGCGGGTGCGGTGGCGGCCGCCGAAGGGCTCCGACCGCCCGCAATCGTCATCGTCGGGGATGTCGCCGGATTCACCGAAGGAGCGGTCTAGTTGTCGCGGTAGGACAATCGACCAGACCAATGGGGATTGGCATATGACGCCCATCGGGCGGTAGCGTCGTCCGTTATGGCGACTTCCGGAACGTGGCATCAGACGCCCACGGCGCAACCGGAATACCGTCGTGTCTTCGGCCCCGCGATCCTCGTCCTGTCGGGTATGCAGCTCCTGATGGTGCTCGACGGCACGGTGGCCGCGTTGGCGCTGCCGCGGATCCGGGACTCGCTGTCGCTCTCGGAATCGAGCGCCAACTGGATTATCACCAGCTATGTCCTCGCCTTCGGCGGCCTGATGCTGCTCGGCGGGAGGCTTGGTGACGCATTCGGCCGCAAACGGATGTTCATCGTCGGCGTCACACTGTTCACCCTGACCTCCCTGCTGTGCGGGTTGGCGTGGAATGAGCCGAGCCTGGTGATCGGGCGTGCACTGCAGGGTGCGTCTGCGGCGATCGCGGCACCCACGGCGATGGCCTTGGTCGCCACCACCTTCGCACCCGGCAAGGCCCGGAGCCAGGCCTTCGCCATCTATGCGGCGATGACCGGTCTCGGGTCGGTGGCCGGATTGATTCTCGGCGGCGTGCTCACCGAACTGTCGTGGCGATTGGTGTTCCTGATCAACGTCCCGATCGGACTTCTCGTAGCGATCGGCGCAGTCTTCGTGCTCCGCGAATCGCAGGGAGAGCGGCTGGCGCTCGACGTGCCGGGTGCGGTGCTCGGAACGCTGGGCTGCACCCTGCTGGTACTCGCGGTCAATGAGGGGCCCAACGGCTGGACCCGACCAATCGTCGTCGGTTCGTTCGTTCTGGGTGCGCTGGCCCTGGCCGCGTTCATCGTCGTGGAGCGTCGGGCGGCCAACCCGATCCTGCCGTTCGTGCTGTTCGACAACACGAGCCGCGTGGCCGCCCTGGTCGCGATCCTGTTGGCCAGCATGATCATGATGTGTATGGCGGTGTTCATCTCCCTCTATCTGCAGGGAATCCTGAAGTACTCGCCGATCCAGAGCGGTCTGGCCGTGGTGCCGTTCGCCTTGGGGCTCGGGATTGCGGCGGCGTTCGCGTCGAAGCTGTCGTTGATGATCCAGCCGCGGTGGCTCGTGCTTGCCGGTGGCGCGGTGATCCTGTTCGGCTGCTTGTACGCATCGTCGATCGCCACCGACATGCCCGACTACTTCCCGAGCATCGGACTGCCGGTCGTGACGATCGGTTTCGGTGTGGGCCTCGCCGTGATCCCGTTGACGCTGTCGGTCGTGGCGGGCGTGGGACCGAACGAGATCGGCCCGCTGACCGCGCTCGCCCAGGTCGCGCAGAACCTCGGCGGCGCGATCGGTCTGGTCGCGGTCGGTGCGATGGTGACGTCGCGTGCGCTGTCGCAGGGCGGTACCACCGGTCCGGTGGAGGCCATGAATCCGGTGCAACTCGCCGCCCAGGCCGACGGGTACGGGCTCGCGTTCGCGTGCTGCGCGGGGATCGCAGTACTCGCCGCAATCGTCGTGCTGTTCATGCGGTTCACGCCGGAGGAAGTCGCCGAGGGGCAGGCCGCTCAGGAAGCCGCTGACGCCGGCATGTCGGTCGATCCAGAGGACTGATTTCCCCGCCGCTGTTCAGTCCGCGAGAGACACAGCTCCGGTGACGACGATCTGCGCGAGCAACTCGGCACGTTCGCGTCGGAAATCCGCGCCGTCGAGCAACACGGCGAACAGCATGCCGCCGACGATCGCATCCATCGCCGATTCGGCGGCTGCGGCCCCGACGGGCGAGTCGGCGGCGGCAAATCGCGCCCGAATCTTCTCGCGCATGGGTTCGCTCAGACTGGCCTTGAACCGCTCCTCGGTTGCGGCATCCTCGAGACCTGCTGCCGACAACGTGCGAACGATCGCGCGACCCTGCTCGGTGGCAAGGATGTCGGCGACGCGGCCTGTCCACGCCGTCAGGTCCTCGATGAGCCCGCCGCTGAACGGGATCTCGGGGGAGATGGCTGCCGCTTCGTCGGCGAGCACATCGGCGACCAGTGCGGTGCGGTTGCGCCACCAGCGATAGATGGTCTGCTTCCCGACACCGGCAGCCGCTGCGACGCCCTCGATGGTCAGGCCGTCGAAGCCGCGCTCCATGAGCTGTGCCCGGGTGGCCTCGAGGATCGCCAGGCGCGACCGTTCGCTGCGTCGACGCACCGGTACCGGATCGTGCTCCGAGACATGGCCAACGCTCACCCGGTCATCGTATCGAGGCGAATCCCTCACTCGGTGCGAGATGATGACCTACCGTGGGAGCGAGACGAGACGCATCGTCTCGTTTGGGAGGGGCATCGATGACGAGTGTGACGACAAGCGTGGTCAAGAAGGCGCCGTTCCCGGAGGTGGGTTGGGCTCCGCGAGCGTCGGCGACCTGGTTGGTGATCGTGGTCTGCTCGGCGCTCGGGTTGGTGATGGCAGCGATGACCGCGCTGAATCTCGCATTGCCCTACATCGCGGCCGACATACAGACCACGTCGTCGCAACTCACCTGGCTGGTGGATGCCTACACGGTGGCACTCGCCGCGCTGTTGCTCCCGGCGGGTGCGATCGGCGACCGACGCGGCAGACGCGGCGTCATGATCGTGGGACTTGCCTTGTTTGCCGTGGGCTCACTGGTGGCCGTGGTCCTGGACGGACCGTGGGAACTCATCGCGTCGCGAGCGCTGTGTGGAGTCGCTGCAGCCCTGATCATGCCGGCGACGCTGTCGCTGTTGACCTCGCACATGCCCGCGGATCGTCGGCACATGGCGGTGGCCATATGGGCCGCGGTGGCCGGCGCGTCGGGACTGGCGGGATTCTTCCTGTCCGGGCTCCTACTGGAGTTCTTCGACTGGCAGTCGATCCTGCTCGTGCTCGGTGGTTTCGCTGCGCTACTCACCTTCCTGGCCATGACCATCGGCACCTCGCGCGACGAGCATCCCGGCAGGTTCGACGTCGTGGGATCGCTGCTCGCACCGGCCGGTGTTGCGCTGTTCGTCGTCGGACTTCTCGAGGCGCCCGGGCACGGATGGGATTCGGTCCTGGTAATCGGGTGCCTCGTGGGCGGCGTACTGCTCGGCGTGGTGTTCGTGATCGCGGAGTTGAGATCGTCGAACCCGTTGCTCGACATGCGCCTGTTCGTGAATCGCGCGTTCTCGGCGGGTTTCCTGTGTGTGGTCCTGCAGTTCTTCGCATCGCTGGGCATCTTCTTCGTTCTGTTGCAGCAACTTCAGCTGAGCATCGGCATGTCGGCGTTGATGGCGGCGACGGCGATGCTGCCGATCGTCGCAGTGCTGATGGTGATGTCACCGGTCAGCGCGTGGCTCGCCGTGCGCGTCAATCTTCGGTACGTGCTCGTCTTGGGTAACGCGCTGACGGGACTCGGCATGGTGTTGATGGGTGTCATCGACTATTCGACCTACCTCGGGGTGCTGCCGATGACCATGGTGGTTGCCTTCGGCCAAGGGTTTGCGACCGCACCACCGACCACCGCGATCATGTCCAACACACCCGCCGAGTCGCAGGGCGTCGGGTCGGCCGTCAACGACACCGGCCGTGAGCTCGGCGCCGCCATCGGCATCGCGGTGGCCGGAAGTGTGGTGGCGTCCGGATATGCACACCATCTCGCGCCGTTGCTCGACCAACTCGCCTCCGTGCCCGGCGGTGACGACATCGCGGCGCCGGTGTCGCGCACCCTGGCCGAGGCACTCGTCGTCGCCGACAAGATCGGACCGATGAATCCTGTTCTGGCCGAATCTATTCGGGTGCAGGCCACCGCGGCCTTCGACAGCGCCGTTGCGTCGGCCTGCCTCGTCATGGGAATCGTCGTGCTCGTCGGCGCAGTGGTGCTCGCGATCGTCAGTCCGCGCCGTATCGGTGGAAGTTCGGATCCGATCGAGCCCGAGCCCGATTCAGAACCGGATGTGGCGAGCTCCGACGGTGAGACGGCGGACTTGATACCGCGCGGCCGATAGCCGCTCACCCGAGAGTTCGACGCCGAGCTTCTCGGCGATCAACTCCACGACCTGATCGACATTGAGGTCGTCGTTGGAGATGTGGTGTGCGAAGCGTTCCGAGGACAGCGCCGTGACGCAACGATCGATCTGTGCCATCGCCCAGGTCTCGGAGCGGCCGACGACCCGTCCCAACGCATACCCGCTGCGCTGCCGGAGCCGACGCCGCAGGGTCTCCGGTCGTGGGCACAGCGCGAAGTGTCGGGCGTCGATACCACGGGAGTGCAGTCCGTCCATGATCTCATCGAAATACGCGGGTACGACAAGGGTCATGGGCACGATCACCGGGCCGTCTGAAGCGTCGACGGCGTCGGCGAGGGTTGCGGCGACGGCCGTGCGCCACTGAGGTCGATCCTGGAAGTCGTTTCGCGCGGCGGGCGGCAGCATCCTGTGGATGCCGTAACCGATCAGCTCGGGGTCGGCGACGTGCGAGTCGGGCAGCCTCCGATGCAGTTCGAAGGCAGTCTGGGTTTTACCTGCGCCGAAGGCTCCGTTGATCCACACCAGCATTGCGTCGAGGATAGCGGCGCGTGGACCGATGACTGTCGTCGACCGAACGGGTCAGAACCCGTATGAAGGCCACAAATCTCGCCGAACTGTATGAGGTCGACACCCTCAGCTGGGAGCCCGTCGCGCAAACACTCGATCGTGGAGTCGACCAGGTACCGGGAACCAGCGGTCCCGATCGGCACACGTGGTGGCTCGCCACCATCAACGCCGACGGCAGCCCGCACGTCACCGGCGTCGGTGCGCTCTGGCAACACGGCGCGCTGTGGTTCGAGACGGGCGCATCGACGCGCAAGGGGCGCAACGTGGCTCGGGATCCGCGCTGCACCTTGTCGTTGGCCACGCAGGAATTCGACGTCGTCCTGAAGGGCACGGCCGCGATCGTCGATGACCCCGAAGTGGTCGCCGAGATGGCGGCATTGTGGGCGGTCGACTGGCCATGTCGGGTCGATGACAGCGGTATCGCATTGACTGCCGACTTCAGCGCGCCGTCGGCGGGACCGCCACCGTGGCGGGTGTACAAGGTGACGATCACCGGAGCGACCGTGCTGCAGCCGGTCGAGCCAGGTGGCGCCACTCGCTTCGAATTCGATTGATCCGACGAGCTCGGTGACCACCGCTCTGAACTGGGGGAAATACAGCCTGTCGAGGAGTCGCGCCTGACACTCTGTGTCCTGTTGGAGAACGCGAGTGCTGCAGCACTCGCGTTCTCCGATTCGGCTCCGGTTGTCGGGGGTGCCGGCCGCGGCGCTGATCCGAACACTCAGTCGGTGATCACGACGATCTCGAGTGCGTTGGCGATCTCGACTCGCTGACCGGCGTCTGCCAGCACCGCGGCGAGTGCGTTCACGTCGCGGAGGTTTCGCCGCGTGCGCACCAGCTCACGTGCGACGAGTCCCTTGTAGTGCTTGTTGAAGTGGCTCACCACTTTTCGTGATCCGTCTGCGGCTTCGGTGACCACGGTCGCGGTCACCGCGCCGCGCACCGGGCCAAGTTGCTGATACACCCCAGACCGCAGGTCGACGACGAAGTCGTCGACGGCGTCGAGTGCGTCGGACAGGTCTGGCTTCCATTCGGCGGCCAGCGTTCTCATGCCCGGAAGCTTCGACCCACCGGACAGGCGGTACGCCGGGATCATGTCCGAGCTGCGCACCACACCGAACAGAGCCGAACCGATCGCAAGCCGATCGGCCGCCTTCGTCTTGCCCGCGCGCGTCAGCGACCGGTGATCGAGTGCGTCGTAGAGAACGCCCGTGTACCGCTCGATGGCCGGCCGGGTAGGGGAGAGCCAGAGGTCGGCGTTGCGATCGGCCTCGGCGAGCTGTGTCGCCCCGAGCCCGAGTGCTCGTCGGCTCGCGTCAAGGTCCGACGAGAGAGCGACGAGTGCCTCGCCGATCCGCTTGCGAATCGGATTGAGCTCGGGGAAGGCGAGGGTGTCGAGGTCGAGCGGCGCGCCGGCGCCGCCGTCGGATTTGGTCTCGGAGGGAGGCAGGATGACGAGCACCGCCACACCCTAACTAAACTCGGGGCCGTGATCACACGCATGTCGACCCTGTTCCTGCGAACCCTGCGCGACGATCCGGCCGACGCCGAGGTGCCCAGCCACAAGCTCCTCGTCCGCGCCGGATACGTCCGTCGCGCCGCGCCCGGCGTATACAGCTGGCTGCCGCTCGGCGTGCGCGTCCTCAAGGCCGTGGAGAACGTGGTCCGCGAGGAGATGGACAACATCGGCGCGCAGGAGATCCTGCTTCCCGCGCTCTTGCCGCGCGACCCCTACGAGACCACCGGCCGCTGGACCGAGTACGGCGACGCGTTGTTCCGGCTGAAGGATCGCAAGGGCGCCGACATGCTGCTCGGGCCCACCCACGAGGAGCTGTTCGCGCAGCTGGTCCGGGGCGAGTACTCCTCGTACAAGGATCTGCCGGTGATCCTCTATCAGATCCAGACCAAATACCGCGACGAGGAACGGCCGCGCGCCGGCATTCTGCGCGGGCGCGAGTTCGTGATGAAGGATTCGTACTCCTTCGACCTCGACGACGACGGTCTCAAGGCCGCCTACATCGCGCACCGCGACGCCTACCAGCGGATCTTCGCGCGGCTGGCAGTCAAGTACGTCATCGTCGCCGCGACGTCCGGCGCGATGGGCGGTAGCGCCTCGGAAGAGTTCCTGGCCGAGAGCGAGGTCGGCGAGGACACCTACGTCCGTTGCATCGAATCGGGCTACGCGGCCAACGTGGAGGCGGTCATCACGCCCGCACCCGAAGCGATCCCGTTCGACGACGCACCTGCAGCGGTGGCGCACGACACCGGTGACACCCCGACCATCGACACCCTTGTCGCGTGGGCCAACGAAGCACTCGAAGGTACCTTCACGGGCGCCGACACCCTCAAGAACGTGCTGGTGAAGACGCGGGAGCCGGGCGGCGACTGGGAACTGCTCGGCGTGGGGGTCCCCGGAGACCGGGAGGTCGATTTCAAGCGTCTGGAAGCGTCGCTCGAACCGGCCGAGGTCGAATTGCTCACCGACGCAGACTTCGCCGCCAACCCGTTCCTGGTGAAGGGTTACATCGGTCCGAAGGGACTGCAGGCCAACGGTGTTCGCTACCTGGTAGACCCGCGGGTGGTGGACGGCACCAGGTGGATCACCGGCGCCGACGAGCCCGGCAAGCATGTGGTGAACCTGGTCGCGGGCCGCGACTTCGTCGCCGACGGCACCATCGAGGCCGCCGAGGTGCGCGACGGCGATCCGTCACCAGACGGCAAGGGGCCGCTGGTGTCGGCCAAGGGCATCGAGATCGGGCACATCTTCCAGTTGGGTCAGAAGTACACCGACGCCTTCGAGGTCGACGTGCTTGGCGAGAGCGGCAAGCCCGTCCGCCTGACGATGGGTTCCTACGGCGTCGGCGTCTCCCGTCTCGTCGCGGTCATCGCCGAGCAGTGCCACGACGACAAGGGGCTTCGCTGGCCCCGCGAGGTGGCGCCGTTCGGCGTGCATCTCGTGATCGCCAACAAGGACGAGGCAGCCATCGCCGGTGCGAACGAACTCGCCGAGGATCTCGACGCAGTCGGGGTGTCGGTCCTGCTCGACGACCGCAAGGCGTCCCCGGGAGTGAAGTTCAAGGACGCCGAACTACTCGGCATGCCGACCGTGGTGGTGGTGGGCCGCGGATACGCCAACGGCACCATCGAAATTCGCGATCGTTTCACCGGAGAGACCACCGAGGTCGCAGTCGACGGCGCCGTCGACGCCGTGGTGGCTGCCGTCCGCGGCTGACCGACGGAGTCCACCACCCTGTGAACTACGTGGGACTGCCGGGGAAGGTCACCGTGACCGGCGTGATCGCCAACGCGCGTCGCCAGTAGCTGATGTCGAGCGCCGATGCGGTGAGTCCGTCGACGCCGATCCGGCGCGCGACATCCGATTCGGATTGTTCGAGAACCACACGATAGGCAGTGGCACAGTCTGTTTCGGCAGCGAGGGCCGCGCGTGCCGCGGTCACCGGGTTGCTGACCTGGACCGGCAGCGTGTAGCCGGACGCCGCTTCCGGAGGGGTGCCGCCGGCGGCGCTGATGGCGGCATTCACCCCGTCGCGTTGCGCACGGTGGGCGGCGAGCTGGTCGCTGATCTCCGCGCGTCGGGCCGACGACACGTAGGCGCTGATCACCCCGTAGGTGAAGATGGCCGCGTTCTCCGCGTTGGCCGCCGCCACCAGTGCATCGATGGTGCTGC
The DNA here is from genome assembly GCF_040610755.1 of Gordonia sp. NPDC003585. Taxonomy (NCBI): domain Bacteria; kingdom Bacillati; phylum Actinomycetota; class Actinomycetes; order Mycobacteriales; family Gordoniaceae; genus Gordonia; species Gordonia sp. NPDC003585. Next base: position 15,574 of record NZ_JBEXMX010000095.1, read on the forward strand.
TCATGCCAACTGCACCTCGACCATCGCGTTCACGGACGCGGCGACCGAACCGGCCAGGCCGGCGGGGTAGCCGCTGCGGACGATCGCGGCGTCATGGGCCTGGCGAGCCGAGAGTCGCAGTTGCCCCCGAAATCCGTCGACGGAGGTGACCGCGGGGCTGCCGGGCGTGGGTGCCACCGATGTGGTCGACGAGGACGCGGCGGCCTCGAGTTGCTTTGCGGTGTCGCGATGCAGGCGGGTGATCTCCTCCCTCAAGGCCAGCCCGTGCGCCGCGCGCTGATCGGCCACCACCGCCAGTGCTGCGGCGTAATCCGCGTGCGCCGGGATGAGCGTGCGGGCGGTATCCGAATCGTCTTGCGCGGTTCGCGCCAACGGTAGGAGCGCCTCGGCGGTCAGCTGCTCGGCGGACGGGCCTTCGTCGCCGCACGCGGACACGCCGGCCAGTGTCACTCCGGCGGTCACGGCGAGTCCGCCACGCAGCACGGACCGTCGACTCACTGATGGGCTCACCCGACACATGATGCCAGTCGGGCGATGGCATGGGGCGCCGGGTGAATCCATTACGATGTGACAGGCAGGTGCGCGCGAACGCCGCCACGATCGCGGTGCGGCCGCGTCGATCCACCCGCCAGACACGACAAGTGAAGACGAGGAGAGTGCGATGCCGATCGGTTCAGCGGGGTTGCGCGAACTCGTCGAAAAGCTGGTCACGGATCGGGGTTTCGACCTCGAGGACGCGGTGGTCCGCACCCGGGACGGGCAAGAGGAATTCTCGATTGTGGTCGACCGCGACGGCGGCAGCGACCTCGATGTGCTCGCCGAACTGAGCAACGAGATCGGCGAGGTACTCGATGCCGCACCGGACCTCGCCGACACCCCCTTCACGTTGGAGGTCACCTCCCCCGGAGTGGATCGCCCGCTGACCCTGCCGCGGCATTGGCGCCGCGCCCGTGGGCGCAAGGTCGTCGTCGACAGCGGTTCCGATGGCGGGAAGGCGACGATCGCCGGCCGCGTCGGACCGATCACCGACGACCAGGTGTCGATCGTCGTCAACCGCAAGGGTCGGCTCGACGTCGCGACCGTTGATCTCAACTCCATAACCAAGGCGGTCGTGCAGGTCGATTTCAGCCGCCCGAGCGTTGCCGAACTGGAAATGTGTGGCCTCGACACCGCCGAGATCGAGGCCAGGGTCCGCGCAGCAGACAAGTGAACAGTCCAGACAAGTGAACACAGAACAAATGAATAGGAGCGCAGCCCGCATGAACATCGACATCAACGCCCTCCGCATGATCGAGGCCGACAAAGGGATCTCGATCGACACCGTCATCACGGCCATCGAGACCGCGTTGCTGACGGCCTATCGCCACACCGAGGGATTTGCGCCGCACGCGCGGATCGACGTGAACCGCAAGACCGGCGCGGTGCGCGTGATGGCGCAGGAGCTCGATGAGAACGGCGACGTCGTCCACGAATGGGACGACACCCCCGAAGGCTTCGGCCGGATCGCCGCCACGACGGCGCGGCAGGTCATCCTCCAGCGTCTTCGTGACGCGGAGAACGAGAAGAATTTCGGTGACCTGGTCACCCACGAGGGTGAGATCGTCGGCGGGGTGGTCCAACAGGATGCCCGGGCGAATGCGCGCGGGATGGTGATCGTGCAGATCGGCAGCGACGCCAACAGCACCGAGGGCGTGATCCCGCCTGCCGAACAGGTCCCGGGCGAGTCGTACGTCCACGGCGAGCGCATCAAGTGCTACGTGGTCGGGGTCTCGCGCGGACCGCGTGGCCCCCAGATCACCTTGTCGAGGACACACCCCAACCTGGTGCGCAAACTCTTCTCGCTGGAGGTTCCCGAGATCGAGGACGGGTCGGTGGAGATCGTCGCGGTCGCGCGGGAGGCGGGTCACCGGTCCAAGATCGCGGTGCACACCGGGGTCGCCGGACTCAACGCCAAGGGAGCCTGCATCGGCCCGATGGGTCAGCGAGTGCGCAACGTGATGAGCGAACTCGCCGGCGAGAAGATCGACATCATCGATTTCGACACCGATCCCGCCGTCTTCGTCGGGAATGCACTGTCGCCCGCGAAGGTTGTCTCGGTCAACGTCGTCGATGCGGCCGCCAAGGCGGCGCGGGTGGTGGTGCCGGACTATCAGCTGTCGCTCGCCATCGGCAAGGAAGGACAGAACGCCCGACTCGCCGCCCGCCTCACCGGCTGGCGCATCGACATCCGGTCGGATGCCGACGCCGAGGGCGACCCGGGACAGGGTCGGTGACGGCCAGTTGTCCTGGAGCGACAGGTTCGCGCTAGACTGATCGATGGTTCAGCGAAAGTCGTCGGTTCCGTCCAACGGAGGCCGACGTGATCGTTCCGCTCGCCGCAGGCCCGTCCGAACGTGTATCGGATGCCGGCAGCGGGCAGAGGCTTCAGAACTGGCTCGGGTCGTCGTGGCTGTACGCGACGGGTCGCCGGTGATCGTCGTCGATCGAGCGAAGACCATGCCGGGTCGGGGCGCTTGGTTGCATCCGCGGGCGGACTGTTTGTCCGCAGCGATGCGACGTAGGGCGTTCGCACCGGCACTTCGGGTACGCGGCCTGGCTGTGGACCCGGCGGACCTCACCGAACAGCTCGGTGCGGTCATCGACACACAAGGCTCTCCGGAGCCGGAACAGGTAGCAGAAGACATGAGCACCCCGTGAAGTCCCCACGATGAGCATGTATCGGACATAAATCGAGGCCGTGGCGGGCAAGCCGCTCGGCCTCCAAGTGAGGAGAGCAGTGCCAGGCAAAGCCCGCGTGCATGAATTGGCCAAGGAACTCGGCGTGACGAGCAAGCAAGTGCTCGAGCGGCTGAAGGAGCAGGGCGAATTCGTCAAATCGGCGTCGTCGACCGTTGAGGCCCCCGTGGCCCGTCGACTGCGTGAATCCTTCCCCGGTAGCGACGGGGGATCCGCCAAGGACGGTGGCGCAAAGCCGTCCGCATCGTCGGGCGCCAAGCCCGGCCCCCGTGCCAACGGCGCTCCCAAGCCGGGTGCGCCGTCTCGTCCGGCGCCCGCGCCGGGACCCAAGCCAGGAGCTGCCAAGCCGGCCCCCGTGGCCGAGGCCACTCCCGCTCCTGCGGCGTCGGCACCGGCCCCCGCAGCAGCACAGGCCCCGCCGCCCACTCCGAGTGCCCCGGCGGCCTCGGCGAAGCCTGCCGCACCGGCCGCCCAGTCGGGATCGGCGCAGTCCGCACCGGCCCAACAGGGTTCGACCAAGCCGGGGTCTGCGACACCGGGTCCGCGTCCCGGTCCCAAGCCGGGACCGCGTGCGCCTCGCGTCGGCAACAACCCGTACTCGTCTGCTCCGGCCCCCGCGCCGCGTCCGGTGGCTCCGCGCCCCGGCCCCGGTCAGGGTGGTCCGCGTCCGGGCGGCGGTCGTCCCGCTCCCGGTCAGGGTGGTCCGCGTCCCGGCGGGGGCCGTCCGGCTCCCGGCCAGGGCGGACCCCGTCCGAGTCCCGGCAGCATGCCCCCGCGCCCGAATCCGGGTGCGATGCCCAGTCGCGCCGGTCGCCCCGACGCCGGTCGTCCCGGCCGTGGCGGTCCGGGCGGTGGCCGTGGCGGCGCCGGCGGTGGTGGCGGCTACCGCGGC
>NZ_JBEXMX010000096.1:0-18879 GCF_040610755.1 Gordonia sp. NPDC003585
GGCCCGCGGTGGCGCGACCATCGGTGAGCACCACCAGCAGCGGACGACGCTCGGGCTCGCTGCGGCGCGATCGCTCGATCACGTCGGCCGCCATCAACAGACCTTCGGCGAGCGGAGTCCGACCGCCCGTGCGGACGTCGGCGAGTCGGCGTACGGCGATGTCCACGGACTTGGTCGGGGGAACCACCAACGACGCCTGCGTACCTCGAGCGACGACGACGGCCACCCGGTCGCGTCGGGTGTAGGAGTCGCGGAGCAGGTCGACGCACAGCTCCGACACCGCCGCCAGCCGTCGCCGCGCGGTCATCGACCCGCTGAGGTCGACGACAAACACCACGAGGTTCGACTCCTGACCGACGCGCTGTGCGGCGCGCAGGTCGGGTTCGACGATCCGGGGTCGCGGAGCCGAACGCGCCGCCGCATTGAGCACAGTTGCGAACAGGTGCACCGGGCGACCCCGTTCGAAGTCGATGGCGTGGGTGGTCTGGCCGCGACGGCTGCGGGCGCGCGAGCGGCGCCCAGGTTCGCCGTCGCCGATCCCTTCGACCCGCAGCGTGCGCAGACGCCGACCGGTCGGCGTGGTCGCAGGCCCGAACCGGGGTCCTGGAGCGTTGTGCGACGTCGATGATTCGCTGTCGGATGGCGCGTCGATGGCTTCGGGAGCAGGGGATTGGCTCGTGCCGCCTTCCGGCGGATTCCCCTGCGGCCCATCCCCATCCGGTCCGCCATCATCTGGACCATCATCATCTGGACCATCAGCGTCTGGGCCATCAGTGGGCGGCCCGGCTGCGGAGTCGCCGGCGTCCATCGCGTCGTCGAGTTGCTCGTCGGTGAGCCCCGACTCGTCAAACGGGTTGCGGCGCCGACGATGCGGGAGCGCAAGCGCCACCGCGGCGCGCACATCGGACTCGTCGACGGTGTCGACACCACGCCACGCGGCGTGCGCCGCGGCCGTTCGTGCGACCACGATGTCGCCGCGCAGGCCGTCGACCTCGAGGTGGGCACAGATCCCCGCTATGCGACGTAGTTCGGCGACGGGCAGCTCAACCGAGGCCACCGCGGCCCGTGCCGACGAAATCCGTTCGGCCAGTTCATGTTCGTCGTCGGCATGCTCGGCAACGAAGGTCTCCGGGTCGGCGTCGAAGGCCATGCGTCGCGCGATGACCTCCACGCGCTCGTCGATGTCCTTGCCTGCCACCACATCTACCGCGAGACCGAACCGGTCGAGCAACTGCGGTCGCAGCTCACCCTCCTCCGGATTCATCGTCCCGACCAGGACGAAATCGGCGGATTGCGTGTGCGACACACCATCTCGCTCGATGGTGACCCGACCGCTCGCCGCCGCGTCGAGCAAAACGTCGACGAGATGGTCGGCCAACAGGTTGACCTCGTCGATGTAGAGCACACCGCCGTCGGCGCGTGCAAGCAGACCCGGTGTGAAGTCCGCGCGACCATCCCGCAGCACCGACGTCAGATCCAGCGAACCGATCACCCGGTCCTCGGTGGCGCCGATCGGCAGTTCCACCACCCGGCCCCGGCCGGCATGGTCGGAGAGGAGCGGGCCGAGACCACGCACGATGGTCGATTTGGCGGTGCCCTTCTCGCCGCGGATCAGCACGCCGCCGATGCCCGGCGAGACCGCCGAAAGAATCAGCGCAAGCTTCAACTGCTCCTGGCCGACGACTGCGCTGAACGGGAACCGCGCACGGGACTCTGAGTCGCGCGAGTCAGTCATGCGTCACCACGCACCATCGAGACGTGTGGAATGCCATCCTCCAGGTACTCGTCACCCTCGGCGACAAAGCCGAAGGTGGCGTACATCTGCGTCAGATAGGTCTGTGCCTCGATCCGGCACGGCCGCTCGCCGACCTCGGCCAGCGCGGTCTCCATCAGCCTCGTCGTGAGGCCCTGCCCGCGATATGCCCGGTCGGTGCAGACCCGTCCCACCCGGAACATGGTCCCGCCATCGGAGGCGGGCGGATCCTCGAGCAGACGCAGGGTCGCCAACACGGCACCGTCGTCGTCGGCCACCCACAACTGCCGGGTGGTCGGCTCGAGGTCCCGACCGTCGAGTTCGGGATACGGACACGACTGTTCGACCACGAAGACATCCACCCGCAGCCGCAGGATGCGGTAAAGCGTCTCGACGTCGAGGTCGAGGGCCCAACTCCGGTGCACCTGTCCAACTGCGGTCATGATGTCGTGACTATCACACCCGTGGGCGTTCGCATACCCGCGTCGATCAGCCTGCAGTGGCCGGCGCGAGGGTCTCCTGCACGGTCGTCGGCGCCGCCACACCACGGGCGTCGGTGAGCTGCAGGCTGGCGTTGGTCCAATCCCACACCTCCCGATAGAGGTCGCGGTTGCCGGACAGCTTCTGCCCGAACGACGGGATCATGGTCGTCAGCTTGGCCGACCAGCCTGCGTACTCCTGCGGGAAGCACTTCTCGAGGACCGACAGCATCGCAGGCACCGCGGTCGACGCGCCCGGCGAGGCGCCGAGCAGGCCCGCGATGGTGCCGTCACCCGCCGCGACGACGGCGGTGCCGAATTCGAGGCTGCCGCCCACACCGGTCTTGCGGATCACCTGCACGCGCTGACCTGCGGTGATCGTCTCCCAGTCGGAGCCGTCGGCACGCGGGACGAACTCCGAGAGTGTCTTGACCCGGTCGGCGAAACTCGCGGCGAGCTCGCCGAGCAGGTACTTCACCAGACCCATCTCCTGGGTGCCGACCGACAGCATCGGCAGCAGGTTGTTGGGCTTCACCGAGAACGGGAGGTCGGTGATCTTGCCGCTCTTCAGGAACTTCGGCGACCAGCCCGCGTACGGGCCGAACAGCAGTCCCGGCTTGTGGTTGATGACGCGGGTGTCGAGGTGCGGCACCGACATCGGCGGCGCACCGACGGCGGCCTGCCCGTAGACCTTGGCCTGGTGCTCGCCGATCAGGTCGGGGTTGGTGCAGCGGAAGAACTCGCCGGACACCGGGAAACCACCGAAGCCCTTGGCCTCCTTGATGCCCGATTTCTGCAACAGGTGCAGTGCGCCGCCACCGGCTCCGACGAACACGAACTTGGCGTGCACCGTGAGCTTCTCGCCGGTACGGGTGTTCTTGACCTTGACGATCCAGCTGCCGTCGGACTGCTTGCTGAGGTTGGTGACCGAGTGGCCGAAGAAGATGTCGGCGTTCTGTCCGACGTAGTTGAGGAGCTGCTGGGTCAGCGCACCGAAATCGACGTCGGTGCCCTCGGTGAACCAGTTGAGGGCGATCGGATCGGCGAAGTCCCGACCGGCGGCCATCAGTGGGAGCCGGTCGGAGAAGACGGCCGGGTCGTCGATGAATTCCATGCCCTCGAACAGGGTTTCCCGGGACAGCTTGTCGTGACGCTTGCGCAGATACTCGACGCCGGCGTCGCCGTGGGTGAACGCGACGTGCGGGATCGGATTGATGAACTCGCTGGGGCTGCCGAGAATGCCCTCGTCGACCGCATGTGCCCAGAACTGGCGCGACACCTGGAACTGCTCATTGATGGTGATCGCCTTGTCGATGTTGACGTCACCGTCGGCCGTCTTCGGGGTGTAGTTCAGTTCACACAGCGCCGAGTGCCCGGTACCGGCGTTGTTCCACGGATCGCTGGACTCCGCGGCGGCGGCATCGAGGCGCTCGAAGAGCGCGATCGACCAGTCGGGCTGCAACTGCCGGATCAGCGCTCCGAGGGTCGCGCTCATGATGCCCGCGCCCACCAGCGCGACGTCAGTCTTGATCACCGGTTTCGACACCTGGACTCCACTTCACTGTTTGCAGTTCGACGCACTGCTTGCACTTCCACGATCTAGGGCCATTGTTCCCCATCACCCCCACCGAATCGGAATCGACCTGGACAAGTGTGGGCTGGGCGACACAGCCGACGACGATCCGACATCACTATGGTGGACGTCGTGACCGCTTCCCCAGGCACCGATTGGCAGCCGGACCGTTTCCTGGACCACTACCAGCTTCGCACCATCCCACTGGGACCCGACCCGGACGGCGAGGACCCCATCACCGCGACCCTCGTGCGGAAACCGTCGAACGAACCGCCCGAAGAACGCCCCCGAGGAGCCGTCCTCTACATCCACGGCTTCACGGATTACTTCTTCCACGAGCCTCTCGCCGACCACTTCCACCACCGCGGATACGCCTTCTACGCGATCGACCTGCGCAAGTGCGGACGATCTCTCGGTGAGCAGCACACCCCGCATTTCACCACCGACCTCGACGCGTACGACGAAGAACTCGACAAGGCGCTCGACATCATCACCGCCGAAGTGGGCGCCGACACACCGATCCTCGTCGCAGCGCATTCGACCGGTGGCCTCATCGCCTCCCTCTGGCTGGATCGGCTGCGCGGCTCCGACCCCGCGCGTCATGCCCGTGTCGACGGTCTGCTGCTCAACAGCCCCTGGTTCGACCTGCAGGGTGACGCGCTGCTGCGGACCCTTCCGATCACGATTTTGATCAAGGCGGTGGCCGCGGTTGCGCCCAAGCGAGTCATCCCGCGTGAACTCTCGGGCGTCTACGGCGAGAGCATTCACGAGAGCGTGAACGGCGAATGGGCCTACGACCTCAAGGTGAAGCCTCTGGGCGGATTCCCGGTGACCTTCGGCTGGCTCGACGCCGTCCGCACCGGTCAGCGCCGACTACATCGCGGTATCGACGTGGGTGTGCCGTCACTGGTCCTTCGATCAGACAAAACATACTTCTCGCGCCGCTATTCGGAGTCGGTCGACGTTGCTGATGTCGTGGTCGACGTCGGCCACATCGCGCGCTGGAGTGGCTGTCTCGGCGATCGCGTCTCGGTGGTGCCCATTCCCGGCGCACGGCACGACGTGTTCCTCTCCCGAGCGCAGGTTCGGGAATGCGCCTACCGCGAGGTGGACGGCTGGCTCGGCCACGTCGTGGAGCCGACGCGGGGGGTCAACGCATGACCGCGACAACGACGGTGACCCAGGTGGTCGATCTGGCCATCATCGGCTCCGGCAGCGGCAACTCGATCCCCGACGACCGGTTCGCCGAGAAGTCCATCGCCATCTTCGAGGAAGGCGTCTACGGCGGCACCTGCCTCAACGTCGGTTGTATCCCGACGAAGATGTTCGTCTACGCCGCCGAAGTCGCCGAGATCGCCACGCACGCCGATCGACTCGGTGTGCACTCGCGCGTGGAATCCGTCGACTGGCCGGCGATCGTGGACCGGGTGTTCGGCCGGATCGATCCGATCTCGGCGGGCGGTCGGGAGTATCGCGAACAGCGGTGCGAGAACATCACCGTCTACTCGTCGCATGTCGAGTTCGACGGCCGCGACGACCAGGGCCGCTATCGGCTGGTCACCGCCGACGCCCTGGTACTGGCGTCCGAGGTGGTTCTGGCCGCGGGATCGCGCCCGACCATCCCGCAGCCGATCGCCGATTCCGGCGTCCGCTACCACACCAACAACGACGTGATGCGGCTGCCGAAGCTGCCCGAGCATCTGGTGATCGTCGGAAGTGGTTACATCGCGGCGGAATTCGCGCACGTGTTCGGCGCGCTGGGCAGCCGGGTGTCGATGATCGCCCGCAGTGGGCGCCTGCTGCGCAAGCTCGACGACGACATCGCCACCCGCTTCACCGAATTGGCGTCGGCCAAGTGGGACGTCCACCTCGATGCAACACTGGCCGGAGCCGAGAACCTGCCCGACGGCCGCGTACGAATCGCTCTCGACGATGGCACGTCGCTCGACGCCGACGCGCTGCTGGTCGCGACCGGCCGCGAGCCCAACGGCGACCGGCTGGGTCTCGGATCTGTGGGCATCGACCTCGACGCCGAGGGTCGGGTCGTCTGCGACGAGCACGGTCGGACCGCCGCCCGTGGCGTGTGGACCCTCGGCGACGTGAGCTCGCCGTATCAGCTCAAACACGTGGCCAACCACGAGGAACGGGTGGTGCAGGCCAACCTCCTGAAGGGTTGGGACGCAGCGGATCTGGCGAGCTTCGACCACCGGTACGTACCTGCGGCCGTGTTCACTCACCCGCAGATCGCGTACGTCGGGATGACCGAGGCCCAGGCTCGCGCGTCGGGTCGCGACATCACCGTCAAGGTGCAGGCCTACGGCGATGTGGCCTACGGCTGGGCGATGGAGGACACCTCCGGCTTCTGCAAGCTGATCGCCGAACGCGGCACCGGAGAACTGTTGGGCTGCCACATCATCGGACCGCAGGCACCGACGGTGATCCAGCCGGTCATCCAGGCGATGTCCTTCGGTCTGCACGTACCCGACATGGCCCGTGGCCAGTACTGGATTCACCCCGCCATGCCCGAGGTGCTCGAGAACGCGCTGCTCGGTCTCGACATCTGAGAGGCACCGCGAGCCGGTCGCGGAAACCGCACTTGTCGCCAGAAACCTCAGGTGTGGCCACAAACCACTGGTGCGCCTCGGGTTTCTGACCAGACACGCGGTTTCTGAAAATCGCCGTCGCCACAAGAAAATAATGGAAGAAACCTCTTCCCCTACCCTTGGTGTCCTCCCCCAGAAATTTCTCGCGGACGACTATGAAACCCGGGGAAGAAGTTCTTCCCCTAGATTTTGCGGGCAGGACGCTGGCGCATTTCCCCAGTTCAGCGGTTGGTCACCAACCTCGGCTAATTCAGAACACCGCCGACCGCAATGCGATCTCGCTGGCGAGGGCGGGCGCGGCATTCTGCGGAACCCAGTGGTCGACGTCGGGGAGTTCGCAGAACCGGAACTCGGAGTAGACGTAGCGCGCCGACCCGGTGGCCGGCCCTCGGCCGATCGACGGGTCGCTGTCGCTCCACACCAGGGTGGTCGGGATCTCGACCGGACCGCAGGACATGTTGGCGGAGATGTCCGACACGAGGTTGGCGCGGTACCAGTTGACCGCCGCGGTCATCGCGCCCGGCTCGCGCAGCGGAGGTATCTCCTCGGCACTCACACCCAACTGCTGCAGCCACGCACCGCCCTTGGCGAGGAATTTGTCCTCGATGCCTTCGGTGACGAATTCCTTGATGTAGGACGATCTCTCACGCTGATCGCCGTCCTTCACCGCCTCCCGCATCGCGCTCGGATGGCCCATCGACACCGCCACCAGGCCGGTGAACCGATCCGGATGGTTGGCCGCCAGATGCCAGGCGACGACACCCCCGAAGTCGTGTCCGACGAGGATCGCGTAGCTCACCTCGAGCGCGTCGAGCAGGCCGACGGCATCGGACACGATGTGCTTCATCCGGTAGGCATCGACGTCGTCGGGGCGCGCACCCGGGCTGTAGCCGCGCTGATCGGGGACGATGGTCCGCAGGCCCGATTCGTGCAGCCTCGGTACCACCGCGTCGTAGCACGAGCCGTTGACCGGAAACCCGTGTAGCAGCAGCACCCAGGGTCCCCGGTCCGGTCCGCCGATGCGGACATCGAAGGTGAGGTCTCCGACGGTCACCGACCGCAGTTCTGTCTCCACCCGCCCCACGATAGGTGACCGATACGACAACTGCGGTGACACTCGGTGCCCAAACCGGTCGTGGTCATTCGGACGGTTCCAGGCGATGGGTGATCGTCGGCATCACCGGCGGGCCGTCGGCGATGATGTCCACGACCGCGGACATGTCGATGTTGGCGGTGATCAGATCAGCCATCAAGTCGACCTGCGCCTGCCGGATGGCGCCGACATCGATGTCGGGCGCAGGCTCGAACCCGGGCTTACCGGCCTCTGCTGCGACGCGTCGCAGCAGGTCACGGCGGAAATCGTTGTTGGCAAGGAGTCCGTGCCAGTGGGTCCCACGGACCGCTCCGCGCGTGGCACCCTCTCCTCCGTGGACGTCGTCGACGAGCCACACGTCTTCGGTGGAGCCCACGATTCGTCCGTGATGGATCTCATAGCCCTCGACACGGTGCCCGTCCACGGCGCCGGCGACCCGTCGCAGCGTCTTCCCCGAGTCGAATGTCACGTCGAGGTCGAGGATGCCCAGACCGTCGACTCGTCCGGCACCGGACTCGACCGGATCGTCGATGCTGCGGGCCAGCATCTGAAACCCGCCGCAGATCGCCACGATCGGAGCACCCCGCCGGACGCGCGCCACCAGGGCGTCGCCGATGCCCCGCGCCGTCAACCAGCCCAGGTCGGAGACCGTGGCGCGGGTCCCGGGCAACACCACCAGGTCGGCGGCATACACGCTTCCCGGGTCGTCGACCCAGGTCACATCCACTCCTCGTTCACACGCGAGGGCCTCCACATCGGTGGAGTTCGAGATTCGCGGCAACCTGATCGCCGCCACCGACAATCGTTCTGGGCCACCCGAGGCGATCTCGTCGAGCGGTCCGACGCGTCGACCGACCGGCGCGTTGAGCGAGTCCTCGGCGTCGAGCCACAGATCGTTGGCATACGGAAGCACACCGAGGGTGCTCCGGCCGGTCAGTTCCCGCAGGCGCTCGAGTCCGGGTTCGAGTATCAAGGGATCCCCGCGGAACTTGTTGACGACAAAGGCGGTGATCAGTGCCTGATCAGCCGGGTCGAGGATCGCCGTCGTGCCGAACAGGTGGGCCAGCGAACCGCCCCGATCGATATCGGTGACGAGCAGAACCGGAAGCCGATGCCGTTGTGCCAGACCAAAATTGGCGATGTCGGTGCGACGCAGGTTGATCTCGGCGACCGAACCTGCCCCCTCGGCGATCACGACGTCGAAGTCACGTCGCAGCGACTCGAACTCGTCGGCGACCACGTCGGCGAGACGTCCCCGCCAACGCACGTAGTCCGCAGCACCCACTTCGCCCGCAGGTTGTCCGCGCAGCACCACGTGCGAGCGGCGATCGCCTCCCGGCTTCAGCAGGACGGGGTTGAATCGGGTCGACGGTTCCAGGCCACACGCAAATGCCTGTAGTGCTTGGGCTCGGCCGATCTCACCCCCGTCCGGGGTGACCACAGAGTTGTTGGACATGTTCTGCGCCTTGAACGGCGCCACGCGGACGCCGAGTCGGTTCAGCGCCCGGCACAGACCTGCGACGACCAGGCTCTTCCCGGCGTCGCTGCTCGTCCCACCGACGAGCATCGCACCGCGCAGTCCTGTCACGACGCCAGGGTACGGCGAGCGACTCGCGTGTCGTCACCGGCACCGCGGCTTGGCATGGGATTTCACCCACACGCTATCGTGTGGCCACGGGCGCGGTTCGGGGTGAGCTGCCCAACTAGCAGGTAGGGGGTGAAGCGTGGTTGCCTTGCAACCCGGTGCTCGATTCGCCGGATATCGCATCATCCGCCTACTCGGCGAGGGCGGGATGGGGCAGGTCTACCTCGCCGAACATCTGTCCCTGGGCCGTCTCGAAGCCCTCAAGATCATCTCGGCCAACCCCACCGACCCCACCTTCCACGAACGGTTCGGCAACGAGGCCCGTACAGCGGCAGCGCTGGACCATCCGGGAATCGTGACGCTCTACACCTACGGCGTCGAGGACGGAAGCCCATGGTTCTCGATGAGTTACCTCGAGGGCAGCGACCTCAACGCCAGCCCCGCCCTGCCGCCCGCGGACGTGTCGACGATTGTCACCAAGGTCGCCGAGGCCCTCGACTACGCCCATGGCCGCGGCGTGATCCACCGGGACATCAAACCCGCCAACATCTTGGTGCGCAGGGACCAGTCTGGTCGGATCTCGCGGGTCACAGTGCTCGACTTCGGGATCGCCCGCCTGATCGACTCGGCAAAAATGACGGCGACCAATCTGTTCATCGGCACTCTCGCCTACGCGGCGCCGGAGCTGCTGACCGGCGTCGACGCCGGGCCGGCCTCGGACCAATACGCGCTGGCCTGCACGGCTTTCCAATTGCTGACCGGCCGGCAACCGGTCGCCGGGGACACTCCGGCGACCTTGATCACCGGGCATCTGTCCGGCGGCATACCTCGCCTGAGTGCACAGAATCCGTCCCTCGCCTGGCTCGACCCGGTGTTCGCACGAGCGCTGGCGAAGCGGCCTGAAGACCGCTACGCCTCCTGCTCGGATTTCGCCGCGGCGTTGGCACGTGCGGTCGCGACAGCGTCCCCGGACGTCACCCGTGTCGCTGCACCCACACCCCCGCAGCCGCCATCGACCTCGCCCCCACGGCAAGGACCGTCCGGACCACACCCCGGCCCATTCACTCCGTCGGGCCGACCACCAACCGCCATGCAGCCGGTCAACGGGCCCTATCCGGGATACGGCCTCACCGGTCCGCCGCCGAACTACTACCAGGGCACCGGGCCGCAGCCCGGCATGCCACCGGGCCCCTCGTCCGGTCGCCGCTACGGTCTGATCGTCGCTGCAGTGATCGGCGTGCTCGTCGTCCTCGGGGCGATCATCGGGACCACCGTCGCGCTGACCGGCGGAAACGATGACGATTCGACCACCACAACGGCCGGTGAATCGACCGAGTCCACGTCGAGTTCCGCGGCTCCCGTCTCGGGGGTACTACAGAGTGTCGCGGCCGGCGGCGACACCACGTGCGCGGTGAAACTGGGCAACGTCTATTGCTGGGGCAACAACGAATACGGGGCGGTCGGCGACGGCACCACCACAAACCGCACCGTGCCCACCCGCGTGCCGGGCATCAGCAACGCCACCCAGGTGAGCGTGGGTGGCCTGGGTACCACCTGCGCGGTGGCAGGCGGCCAGGCCTACTGCTGGGGTTACGGGATCGGCGAGGGACGCTCGGCAACCAGTCCGACACCGATCACTGGCCTGGGAACGGTCACGAAGATCTCCGCGGGCCTCACCATCTGCGCGATCAGCGATGCGAAAGCATACTGCTGGCGCAACAACATAGACGGGCAGGTCGGCACCGGCAACACCGCATCGGTGTCCACGCCGACCCTGGTGGCCGGTATCTCCGACGTCACCGACATCGACACCGAACACACGACCACCTGCGCCATTGCCGGCGGAGCCCCGTATTGCTGGGGTAACAACGACAAGGGGCAGGTCGGCGATGGCACCACCGCCAATCGCTACACACCGACGAGGGTGTCGGGGCTGACCACGGCGACTTCGATCGGGACGAGCCTGTACTCGTCGTGCGCGGTGTCGGGCGGTGACGTCTACTGCTGGGGCTCCAACAGCGACGGCGAGCTCGGCGACGGAACCAAGACCAACCGGCTGACACCCACAAAGATCGCCGTGAGCGGAGCCACCGATGTGTCCGCCGCCGCCTACTCGGGTTGCTCCGCGGCGAGTTCGTCGGCGTATTGCTGGGGTAATCGCAGTGCGGCCACCGACGGCACGCCTGCGCGAGTCGACGGCGTCGACAACGTCACGGCAGTGTCCATCAGCAGTGCCACGGTGTGCGCCATCTCGGGTGACGATCTCTACTGCTGGGGCCTCAACGGCGACGGCCAAGTCGGCAACGGAACCACCGAAACCATCCAGACGCCGGTCAAGGTCACCTTGCCCTGACCGAGCCTGGCCCGACGTGTAATGGTGCCGACGGGTACTGACGCCCTACTGGGCCGCCGCGATCCGGGCGCGCTGCGCGACGAACATCCGTACGAGGTTGGTGTTCACATCGGGACCCACCGTCGGCCCGGTGGTGCTGGTGAGGCCATACCCGGCCTTGAAGGAGGTACCCCGCTCGACACCGAGCAACAGTTGGTTCACGACGGACACCGTGGTGGTTCCCTGAACGACGGTCACGACCATGCGCACCGCGTTGTAGGGGCTGGTGATACCGGGCAAGGTGATCCGCTCCATGGTCACTCTCGCCGGGATGTCCTTGCCGTCGTCGCGGATGGTCACCCCGAACGCTGCGCAGGTGGCCAAGATCCTCGCGAAGTTGTCGGTGTAGTCGAGGTCGATGCTCTTCTTGACACCCGCGGTGTAGCTTTGGTCGCCGCCACCGCTGATGTCTGCCTCGATCTTGCGTTCGGCCCTGTCGACCCCCGGCTCGTCTCGATCGTTGTTCTTGACGAAGTCCTGGCATTCCGGGTTGTCGACGGTGATGTCGCTGTCGTCATCGTCGGGGCCGGTCTCCAGCGAGAACTTCCCGCCGGCGAGTGGTGGGAAATCCGCTTCCGGCAGCACGAGCTGGGCGGCCGTCGCGGTCGGCAGCACAGCCGTCGTCGTGGTTGTCGAAGCGGTCGAGGTTGCGCTGGTCGAACCGGATGCGGGCGAGCCCGCGTCGGATGAATCGTCACCGCAGGCGCCGATCGTCAGGACCATTCCGACCGACACGGCGATGCCGGCGATCGTCTTCGGAGTCCGGCCACAACCTCGCCGGTTCGGTGACCGCCGTGCCGTCTGAACCTCGGTAGCACCCATGGCCTCGACCTCTCGTCTCTTCGCTGTGACGGAACGGATTCGGACACAGAATAGGCGCGCGACACCCGGCGGCGGGCGAGAATGTGCTCAGTCGGCGGCAGGGATGCACGCCGGAACGCACAATCCGCGCTGCACGGACCCCCGACCGTCAGGCGTCGGGCAGGGTGAGGATCTCGGCTCCCTGGTCGGTGACGACCAGCGTGTGCTCGAATTGCGCGGTCCACCGCCGGTCGGCGGTCACCACGGTCCAGCCGTCGTCCCACAGCTCCCAGGGCAGCGCGCCCAGGTTGATCATCGGCTCGATCGTGAAGACCATGCCGGGTTCGATCACGGTGTCGACGTTGGGCTCGTCGTAGTGCAGGACGACGAGGCCGTTGTGGAAGGTCTCGCCGATGCCGTGCCCGGTGAAGTCGCGAACCACGTTATAGCCGAACCGATTCGCGTACGACTCGATCACCCGGCCGATCACGTTGAGCTCTCGACCCGGTTTCACCGCCTTGATCGCGCGTTCGGTGGCGATACGGGTGCGCTCGACGAGATCGGCGGCCTCCTGGGATACGTCGCCGGCAAGGAAGGTCGCATTGGTGTCGCCGTGCGCGCCGTCGATGTAGGCGGTGACGTCGATGTTGACGATGTCGCCGTCGGCGATGACCGTCGAATCCGGGATGCCGTGGCAGATCACCTCATTCAGTGATGTGCAGCACGATTTCGGGAAGCCCTTGTAGCCCAGGGTCGACGGGTACGCACCGTGATCGATCATGTACTCGTGAGCGATCCGGTCGAGCTCGTCGGTGGTGACCCCCGGAGCGACGGCCTTACCGGCCTCGGCCAGCGCGTTGGCGGCAATCCTGCTGGCGATCCGCACCTTCTCGATGGTCTCCGGCGTCTGGACCCACGGCTCGTGGCCCTCGTTGACGGTCGCTTTCCACGCGTACTCGGGACGTTCGATCGATTCGGGTACCGACAGGGTCGGCGAGACGACACCGGGCTTCAACGGGGCGCGGACAGACATGGGAACCAGTTTATGTGAGAGCCGACGGGCGACGGTCGGCGGCGCGGCCACGACGAAGGTGACAACACCGCACTCACTAAGGTGACAGTAACAACGACACCGCAATAGCAACGACACCGCATCGGAGGGCGAAGGACACCATGGGCCGGATCGGCACTCTCGTGCGAGCGACTGCGGTGCCCGTCGCGCTCGCATTCGTGGCGATCACCGCGACAGGTTGCTTTGTCGCACCGATCGAGCAGGCGCCGACATCGGTGGCCCCGGCCGAACATCTGCGTGATGGTCCGCAGACGGCGACCCTCCCGTCCGACGACGTGGAACCGATCGCCACCGATCCGCCGGCGCGACTACCGGTGACGGTCGATTCGCTGCGCTACGGCAAGGTCACGGTGACCGACGTCAGCCGGATCATCGCGGTCGACCGCAATGGCACACTGGGCACCCTCGTGTTCTCGCTGGGCCTGGGCTCGCACGTGGTGGGTCGGGACACGTCGACCGCTTTTCCATCGGCGCTGCGACTGCCGGTCGTGACCAACCGCGGACACACCCTGAACGCGGAATCCGTTCTCGCGCTGGCCCCGACGATCCTGCTGGTCACCGACGCCACCCTGCCGCAGACCGCGGTGGATCAGATTCGCAGTTCGGATGTGACGGTCGTGGTGTTTCCCGGTGCGCGCAATCTCGCGTCCAACAACGCGCTCACCCGTGCGGTCGCGACCGCGCTCGGTGTGCCCCGGGAAGGCGAACTCCTCAACGCACGCACCGATTCCGAGTTGGCAGCAGCCCGACGACTGGTGCCTTCACCGTCCGGGGATCCGGTGATGGCCTTCATCTACATTCGCGGACCCGCGATCCTGTACCTGCTCGGTCCGGGTTCCGGCGCCGACGACTTGATCGCCGCCGTCGGCGGACGCGACGCCGCCGAACACGCACACATCGACGAACCGCTGACGCAGGTGAACGCGGAGGTCATGCTCGCGGCGAATCCCAATGTGATCCTGGTGATGACCGAAGGCGCCGCGACCGTCGGCGGACCGGACGGTGTTCTCGCCCTGCCGGGTATCGCGGAAACCGACGCCGGCCGTCATCGTCGCGTCGTGCAGATGGACCAGACCAAGATCCTCGCGTTCGGACCGGAGGTCGGCGAGGTCGTCGCCGCATTGGCACGGGCGATCTACACATGAGTGCGCCGACGACGACACCGCCCACGACCCGATCGCGACACCGCACCCGCAATGTGGTGGTGGTCGCGGCCATGCTGCTCATCACCGCGATCCTGGTTCTCGTGTCGGCGGGCACCGGGCAGGTCGTGGTACCGCCGTCGGAAGTCCTGGGGTCGCTGCTGCACCACTTCTACCTCGACGTCGGGCCACTGCCGAGCCATCCGCTGGGCGAGGCCGCCCTCTGGAACGTCCGCTTCCCACGCATCGTCCTGGGGCTGCTGGTCGGGGCCGCGCTGGGTGCAGGCGGTTGTCTCCTGCAGGGCGTGCTCGCGAATCCCCTGGCCGAACCCGGCATCATCGGCGTCTCGTCGGGAGCCGCGGTCGGCGCGTGCCTGATGATCGTCATGACCGGCGGAACCACCGTGGGCGAAGGGACCCTCTCCGCCAACTGGGCAATCGCCGGCGCCGCGTTCGTCTTCGGTCTCTTCACCGCATTCGCCATCTACATCCTCTCGCTGCGGGACGGCTCGTCGTCGGCAATCATGTTGATACTGACCGGCATTGCGGTCAACGCGTTCGCACTCGGCATCATCGCCTACCTCACCTCGGTGGCGAGCACCGAACAGCGCGAGCAGATCGTGTTCTGGCAACTGGGCTCACTCAGCGGCAAGGGCTGGAACGAAGTGTGGGTGTCGGCACCCCTGATCGTCGCCGGCATCGCCGCGTCGATGATCCTCGTCCACAAGCTGGATCTGCTTGCGCTCGGCGAGATCCAGGCCGCCTCGCTCGGTGTGAACGTGGAGTTGGTCCGACGCCAGGCGATCGTGCTGGTCTCCATCCTCACCGCCGCCGCGGTGGCGTTCGCGGGCATCATCATGTTCGTCGGCCTGGTGGTTCCCCACGTGATGCGGCTCATAGTCGGTCCTCGACATTCGATCTTGTTGCCCACCAGCGTGATCGGCGGAGCGCTCGTCATCACCGCCGCCGACCTCGCGGCGCGTGCGGCTCCCGGAGTAGGCGAACTGCCGATCGGGGTGTTCACGGCGCTGATCGGCGGCCCGGTGTTCTTCGTCCTGTTGCGCCGCAGCCGGCACGCCGGAGCGGGCTGGTGAGCCCCGACACGACGGGGATCCTGGCGCAGGAGGTGTCCGTCGAACTCGGTGGTCGCGACGTGGTGCGCGAGGTGTCGCTGCATGTCCACCCGGGAGAGTTGGTCGCGCTCGTCGGCCCCAACGGCTGCGGCAAGTCGACCCTGCTGTCGGTGCTGTCCGGCACGCGCGCGCTGCGCCGTGGACAGGTGTGGATCGACGGGATCGCGATCGGCTCGATCCCGATGCGGGAGTTGGCCCGTCATCGATCACTGGTCACTCAACAGAATCGCGCGGACACGCCGTTCACCGTGGCCGAGGTGGTCGAGATGGGTCGCTACCCGTGGCTGCGCACCCCCGATGCGGCCCGCTCTCCAGAGATCATCGACGACGCGATGCGACGCTGCGACCTCACCGACATCGCCGATCGGCCCTTCTCGCAGTTGTCCGGCGGCCAGCAGGCCCGGGTGTCGCTCGCCCGCGCCGTCGCCCAGGACACCCCGGTGATGATGCTGGACGAACCGACCGCGGCCCTCGACATCCGGCATCAAGAGCAGGTTCTCGACATCCTGCGCGCGCACCGCGACGACGGTGCCGCGGTACTCCTCGTCGTCCACGACCTGTCGCTCGCGGCCGCCTACGCCGACCGGGTCGCGGTCATGAAGGAGGGCAAGTTGCTCGCCGCCGGCCCGACACGCGAGGTGATGACGCCCGAATTGCTCACGGAGACCTACGATCATCCGGTCGAGGTCATCGAGCACGACGGTCGGCTGCTGGTCCTTCCGCATCGGTGAGGCCGGACCGGCCGAGGTGCTCAGAATCCGCACTCGTCGCGAGAAACCGCGGGTAAGAAAACTCGTCTCCTACCCTTGGAGTCCTCCCCGCGAATTTTCTGGGGGACGACTCCGAACCTCGCGGAAGAAACTTCTTCCCCTAGTTTTGGTGGGACGGCCGCCGCGAAGTCTCCGCATACCCCAGTTCTGGAGGCCGACAGCAGTACTCTTCGGATCAGTCAGGCCGCGTAGCCGGGCGGCAGGAAGTTGAAGAAGTCTCGGGTGACGCCGACCGCATTGTTCGAATCGCCGCCGCGCACAACGAGTGTGGCGAAGGCGAGGTCGCCTCGGTAGCCCGCGAACCACGCGTGCGAACCACCGTTGAACTCGGCCTCACCGGTCTTGCCGAAGATGGCACCCAGTCCGTCGATGGTGGTCGCGGTGCCGCTGGTGACCACGGCCCGCATCATCGGCCGCAACTGAGTGACAACGCCGGGCGCGAGTCTCGCTGTGGGCCCTGAGACGGCAGTCGGCTTGCCGAGGATCAGTTGCGGCACAGGAGCTTTGCCGTTGTTGGCCACGGTCGCGGCAACCAGCGACAGCCCGAGCGGGCTCACCAGTACCCTTCCCTGACCGAAGCCGTCTTCGCTGCGCGCGACGGTCTCGGTGGCGATGGGTACCGATCCGGAGACCGCGTCGAGGCCGGCGATCGAGTACTGCGGTCCGACGCCCATCGCCGCCGCGGTGTGCGCGAGATCCGACGGACCCATCTGGCTGGCCAGTTTCGCGAAAGTGGTGTTGCAGGACTGCGCGAACGCGGTCAGCATCGGGACGGTGCCCAGCGAGAACGCGTCGTAGTTGGGGATCAGCCGAGGACCGATCTGGATCTCACCCGGGCACGGCACCATGGTGTCCGGATGCGCGATGTTCCGACTGATCGCTGCGGCGGCGGTCACCATCTTGAAGGTCGAACCCGGCGGATACAGGCCGGTGGTGGCGATCGGCCCCTGGCGGTCGGCGGCGGGGTTCTGCGCGACCGCCAGAATTCGCCCGGTCGACGGCTGAACGACCACCATGGCGATCTGAAAGTTGTTGGTGGCGTTGACCGCCCGCTGCGCCGCATTCTGCACCTGACGGGACAGGCTCAGCGACACCGCCGGCGCGGCCTGCGGGGCGTGATCGGCGAGGATGTCGGCGTCGAGCCCGTTCGGATTGACCGTCGCGACACGCCAGCCGACGCGACCGTCGACCTCGCCGTCGACCACGCGCTTGACCTGCGAGAGCAGGGCCGGGGCGAACCGCGGATCGCGTGCCACCAGTTCGGCCTGCTCGTTGTGTCCGACACCCGGTATTGCGAGCCGGTCGCGCAGGCGATCGAAGTTCCGGCGGCTGAGCCGGAGGATCGGGTACGGCCCGTTTTCGGCGGTCGACTCCTCGGCGATGACCTGTGCCGACAGCGTCCGGTCGAACGGGCGCAGCACCTCGACGAGGCGGGTGACCGAATCGGCGACCGACCCCTGCTCAGCCGCTTCATGGGCGTCGAAGGTGACGCCGATGACCGTTCCGTTGACCATCACCTCCGAGCCGTCGGACTCGTTGACGGTGGCCCGCGGCGCTTCGGTGATACTCAACGAAAGACGTTGGTCGGCACCGAGACCCGGATGGATGTTGGTGGACACCCACCGCACTCCCCAACCGTTGTCGGACCGTCCGAGCCGCACCATCGCCCGATAACCCCAGTCGCGGCTGCGGGGCAGGTGCCATTGATAGTCGACGGCGACGTCGGCGGTGTCACCGGTGATGTCGACCTTGCCCGCCTTTGCGTCCATGGACTGCGCGGCCAGACCGGACCAGGCGCTGTTCATGGCGTTCTGGGCGATCTGCGGATTGTCGGTGAGCGCTGCCGCCGCGACGATGTCGCGGGCGCTGAACGCGGTCAGGAACCGTTCGGCCGCTCGACGGGGTCCGTCGTCTTCATCGGTTGCGCAACCGGCGATTCCGAGCACGACGAGGGCACACACCACCAGACTCGCCGCCTGGATTCCACGTCGTCGCCACTGCCACATCAAGAGGTGAGTTTATGGCCGCCGCGTCGGCTTGACGGAGTGCCACGCCCGGGCAACACCAGTTCAGTCGACGAGAATGGTGGCAAAGGTGCCGACATCAACGAAACCCACCCGCGCATAGGCGGCGCGCGCTGCGACGTTGAAGCTGTTCACGTAAAGGCTCGGCGTTCGGCCGTGCGAGATCACGGCCTCGGCAACCGACGCCGTCCCCGCGATACCCAGTCCCTCACCACGGCGATCCGGAGCGACCCATACGCCCTGGATCTGACCTACCCGCCGCGACAGCGATCCGATCTCCGCCTTGAAGACAACCCGCCCGTCGTCGAAGCGGGCGAACACCCGCTGCGCGTTGACCAGCGACGCCAGCCTCCGGCGGTACGAGCGGCCACCGTCGCCGGCGGTCGGGTCCACGCCGACCTCGCCGATGAACATGTCGATCGCGGCCGGCAGGTAGGCGTCGAGATCGTCCATGGTGAC
>NZ_JBEXMX010000097.1:0-18589 GCF_040610755.1 Gordonia sp. NPDC003585
GGGCCGCGCCGTAACGAGGCTTCGGGTAACCAACGATGTGCCTCTGCATACCGGATGGCGACTCGTCCCACTTCAACACGTCTCGTTACCAGTTCTTGATGCGAATCAACGTGTTTCGTCACCAGTCGGGCGGCCTCGGCCAGACCGCGATTCAATCTCAAAGCCGGATGCTCGCGAGCACCCCGTGGTGGTCGGAGCCCGGCAGATCGATCCGCCGGAACGATGTCGGTGTCGGGCCGTTGCGGGTGAGTACCCGATCGAGCGCGAGCAGGGGCGGGTAGGGTCGGCCGGCGGGGTAGGTCGCGACGACGCCGGATCCGAGATGCTCGGCGGCGTCGGTCAGCTGGGGTGAATCCGGCGGTCCGGAGAGCAGCTGCCGGAAGGAGCGGTGATCGTAGGTCGAGTTGGCATCGGCGCCGATGATCAGCGGATCTGTGTCGGCGGACAGGATCGAGCGTAGCTCGCGGAGCTCGGCATTCCAGCGCCACGATGGTTCCGGATAGGGCGGCAACGGATGCAGTGCATAGACCGAGATGGGCGAGCGGTTTGGTAGCGTAAGTCGCGCATGAAGATTCGACAGTTCGAATCCGCGCAGGAGTTGCCCGTCAGTCAGCGGGGACCGAGCATAGATGCCGGCTCCACCTCCACCCTCGCGGGGACGGAGAAACGCGAACGGCAAGGCGTGGCGCAACCCGGCGCGATCGAGGGCCCCCACCGACTCGGGCGTCAGCTCGACCACCGTCATGACGTCGACTCGCGAGCTGCGTACCCGCGACACCATCTCATCCGGATCGGCCTGCCCGCGAAAGATGTTTGCCTGCATAACGGTCAAGTCCGAGTCCGAGACCAGTTCGTCCACTCCCCAATACAGCGGGGCCTGCGCCGTGACGCCCACGGCAACGACGAGCACAGCTGCCACCGCGGAGATCCAGGCGCGCGCGACGAGCAACAGCACCAGGCCGAGGACACCGACGCCGATTAACACCGGCGTGAACGCCGCCACCCGGGACGCGGTATTGCTGACCAGGCCAGAGTAGTGAGCAGCAATCCCGACGACAGCGGCGAGGACCGCACCCCAGCCGAGTGCTCGTAGGAGTCCACGCATGCGGTCGATCATGCCACGATCGCCGTCAGGCTCAGAACGCTGATAGAGGCGCAGGATGACGATTCTGACGCCCACTCGGAGAAACTAACCACGGTAGTAGTAATCTGTCCGTGGCCCGTTCGATATCGAACTGTTTCATCCGGAACGACGCTTGAACTGAGGGACCTTCATTGGCACGGCATCGCAAATCTGACCCCAGCCCACCTCCTGCTGGTATACCTGCGTCCCGCCGCCCTGCGTCGGCGGCTTTCGACCGCGGGCCTTCGGTGCCACGGCATTCGGGTATCGCGCGGGCGTCGGGGCGACATCGGATACCCCACCCCCCTGAGACTGCGGTCGGGTTCACCCGAGCAGTCCCCTCACCTGCCCCGGCCCTCACGCGCTCGCCGCAGATTTCATCGGTGAGTGCGCCCAGGACGTCTCCTCCCAACCCGCCTCGCGGCGCCCGCCCACACCCGTCCCCCTCGCATCATGCACGGCCGCACGCGGCCCGTTTCGACCATGACGCGTATGGGCCGTGGCGCACACCACGCTCGGTCGACGTCGGCAGGAACCAAAGGGTTGCAGCGCCTACCGCGCCATGGGAGCGGGCGATGTCCGTTCTCGATCACCATGACAATGAGCCAGTTCACTCTGATTTTCTCGATGTGCTCGACGAGGAGAAGACGTCGGGAACACCACTCAGGTCCGTAGCCGCAGCCGGGGTCAGTGGATCGCTCGCGGCTGCGGTGGTCCTTTGCGTCGCCGGCGGGACCGCGGCCACTGCGCTCGCCGATCGTCACAGCCCAACAGTCACCCCAGTTTTCCAGGCTGGCGTGTCCGCCGACGACCGATCCGCGGCAACGCCATCACCTGTAGCCCTCGGATCGGTGGACGATCGACAAGACACCACGCCGGCGCGGACATCGTCACTCGATGAGCTGACCGCGGCCGTGCGAGAGTTGGTGCAGCCAGATCGTCTGCGGCCTTCCGATCCCCCTGCGCCACAACGGCCGCGGTCGGCGGCACCTACCTACGGCACCGTGACCTCGAGCTACGGGGCACGCTGGAGTACCACGCACTATGGCCTTGACATCGCCAACGCGATTGGCACGCCGGTGGTGTCCGCAAGCGATGGGCAGGTCATCGAATCCGGTCCGGCCGATGGTTTCGGTTTATGGGTACGCGTGCTGCAAGACGACGGCACGATCGGCGTGTACGGGCACATCAACGAGGCGTTGGTGAGCGTCGGACAACGAGTCCGGGCCGGCGAGCAGATCGCAACGGTAGGAAACCGCGGCTACTCCACTGGACCACACCTGCACTATGAGGTCTGGCAGCAAGACGGACCCAAACTTGATCCGGCACAGTGGCTGAGAACCCGGGGCGTCTACGTCGTCGGCTGAACCGGCGTGAACGGTGCAAAGCTGCTGGAGATTTCGTGGCAGGTGTGCGGGCGTAAGCCAAGCCGACGTTGCCAGTCTCGTGGTCTTACTGAGCTTTACCGACGGCAAGCTTCTGGCAAATGCGCCCGATCGATCGGATCGCAACGGTGTGCAAATCTATCGTGGTCACAGGCCGCGGCGGACAGTGGCAGCCGCTCTTTGCTGGTTGGTGGTCGTACCCCATGATGAGGTGCGTACGTGCCTGGGTTGTGGTTTAACTATCTGGCAGGTTCACCGAGCGGCTCTTCGCGAGTCCCCTCTTGCTCGCATGGTGGGCGTCCATCGCTTCGGCCTGGTGATTGATGCGAGTTCGTAGGGGTTTGAGGACGAGCATCGAGACTGGACTACTGAGCACTACTGCGAGCACGACGGCTCCGAAAATCGGGATTTTCACGTCAAATACGAAGGAAATCAACAGGATCAATCCGCACAGCGCAGCGGCGAGTGCTAGCCGCGCGGCGTTATACAGCAGGGCAATCGCGACGAGTGACTTGCCCGAAGGGGCGGGCGAGGGGGCGGCATGGTCAGAAGTGCTTCTGCTCATGTTCGGTAGGCCTTCCGTGTGCTGCTTGTTGAATGCGATCGGATGTATGTGTGACGTGGCACGCCCTCTCGTCGAGTGCTTCAACTGGGGGACATCGATCCCCGCAGGATGAATCTCTGCTGATGTGAGTCTCATTCGTGACGTGTGCGTCGTAGTCGGCGGTTCGCTGACGCTGGCTCGGTCATCCATCGCCGCGCTTGCTCGTTGAAGTCTTCGCCCCACCCAGCCTGATCGGTGCGGGCCAAACCGGCGATGGTGACAGCAGTGCGTCGTTGGCCATCGATCTCGGTGGGCACCAACCGCACCCAGATTCGTCGGCGCCGGACAAGCAGGGACACAAGTAGCCCAGCCAGCATCACAGTCGCGGTCAGCAGGACCCAGTTCTGTGCCGGCCCGTGCGACACCTGCATGGACACAAACCGTTCGTACCCGTCGAAGCGCACTACGGTGCCGTCGGCGATGGTGTGGGTCTCTCCTGGGCCGAGATTGACTTGGGCCCGCTGCTGGAGCCGGCCCTGCTCGATGAGTGATTGGTTCAAGGAGTATGCGTTCTGCGGACGACCGGTATCCAGTCCGGTGTCGCCCTGGTAGATCCTGATCGCTACATACGGATCATTCGGCACGGGAAACGACGAGGTGAGAAGCGTTCCTTGGAATGCCGCGGTCGGCGCGAACAGACCCTCAATCGCGATCTGTCGGCGGCGCCGTTCATCCGCGTCGGGGTAAAGCCCCGCGGGAGTATCAAAACGGGCCGCGCCTGAGGACAACATCGTCTGCAAGTTGTCGGGAATGAAAAGTACTGTCTGAGTGCGCTGCTCACCGTTCGGGAAGGTCACTGTGAATGTAGGTGCGAAGCCATTGCCTAGGACGTAGACGCGGTCACCGGCTACTCGCAGAGGCTCGTTCACTCGAATACGCGCAGCGTTCCAGGTAGTGGGGTCGGACTGTCGTACGTCGTCGGTGTAACTGACGTCGGCTTCGTACATGTCGGGCTGGCCGCTCGGCAGGAACCTCGCATCGAAGCCCTCGACACGAACACAGAATGGTGAGAGATCGGTGCCGTCGACAAGGCTGCCTGCTCGAAACGAGTCATAGACGGCCGTCGAGGTGTTACAGAGGCCTTGCGTGCCATCGGCGATGAGACTGCGGGTGCCCTCGTACCCGTAAAGTTTGTCGGCCGCGATCGCTATCAACAGGGCGAGCAGTGAGAAGTGGAACAGGAGGTTGCCCCACTCGCGGAGGTAGCCCTTCTCCGCGGAGATCTCCACGGCTTCGGTGGGTTGGGCACCCGTCGCCGGGCGCGTGGTGGTGACTCGGCGCCAGCCACGCAGATTGGTATTTATCAGGGCAGCAACCTCGTCAGGATCTCCGTGCACCGTGTCCTCGACGTGCCGCGGCAGACGAATGAGGTTGCGTGGCGCGGGGACCGGCTGAGCGCGCACTGCGCGCGCATGCTCGAGAATTCGGGGGGTGAGGCAGCCCACAAGCGATACGAACAGCAGGACGTAGATCGCGGTGAACCACGTGCTGGCGAAGACGTCGAACAGCTGCAGTCTGTCCATCCACACCCCGAGCGCGCCGCGGTCGGCAATGTACTGGGTTGTTTTCTGCTCGTTGAGCGGTCGTTGTGGCAGCATGGCGCCCGGGATCGCGGCTGCGGCCAACAGGAACAGCAGCATGAGTGCGGTTTTCATCGACGTGAGCGATCGCCACAGTCTGCGCAGGGAGCCAAGCGCCGGGTGCGCTCGGCGCGGCGTCGGCGCTTCGGTTCCCATCATCGTGGTGGGGGTAACGTCGTCGCACTCCGACAGTCCATGACTGCAGGAGCGACGTCGAAGTCGCCGGCCGAGTGCCGATCGACACCCGCCACCACGAGCGCGGTGGGTCGCCGGGACATACTCCCCCGCACCGCCACTATGGGTCTCACCTGCTCTCCCTCACCTACCCGGATTACTACGCACCGTAGTATTTATAGAACCCGGATGGCAACCACGTTGGGTCTTGCTTGCTCGATCGGAGCGGTGAGGCCTGGTGAGCCGTAAACTACTATCATTGTTAGTAAGACCTGTGGCGGCGCCTACATTCTGTGGTCGTCGGTGTGTGCTCCGGATGAAGGGCTTTGTAACTGATGGGCCGCTTTGGCACTCCGAGGACGATGCGTCGCGACCGCCGATCGACTGGCCATAGTCAGCTGCGGCAACGTCTGGGAACCCTTCGACGCCACCGTTCGGCGCAGGTCAAGGCTCGGCATGTACTGGTATTGGCGGCGCTGACGGCCGTCGTGGTGGTACTGACCTCGTGCAGCTCGGCTGGCGGTAGCTCTACCTACAGTGACCAGATTTCGGCCGTCGACAGTTTTGCGGCCATCGCACAACCCTCCATCGCTGTGGCCACCGAAGGAGGCGATCGGCTCGCTCCCGACGCGGTTGTCGAACCTGGGCTTCCTATCGTTGTGACGGCCAGTCGCGGCGCGTTGACCGACGTCGATATCCCAACATCTAGCGGGCGTGCGTTGGCGGGCTCGCTGAGCGAGGATGGCAGTACCTGGACAAGCACCCAGCCGTTGGGGTACTCGAAGCAGTACTCCGTTCGAGCTGAAGCCGTGGGTGTGGGTGGTCGAACGAGCGTCTCGCAAGGCTTCACCACAGCCTCGCCGGAGTCGCTGACCAGCGCGGCCATTCTGGGCGAGAAGACCGTCGGAATTGCGCACACGATTGGTGTTCGATTCTCGGATCCCATCCCTGACCGCCGGAAGGCGCAGGCTGCAATCACCGTGGCCTCTGATCCACAGATGCAAGGCGCGTTCTATTGGATCAGCGACTCCGAGGTCCGATGGAGGCCCGAGCGCTTCTGGATGCCGGGGACCAAGGTCAGTGTCGCCGTGAACATTTACGGAGTCGACCTCGGCGACGGGCTCTATGGCAACAGAAATCTGTCCTACGACTTCACCATTGGCCGAGCTCAGACAATCGAAGCCGACGACAACACCAAGACCATCGTCGTAAAGAGGGATGGCAAGGTCATCCGAACGATGCCGACGTCGTTCGGCAAAGACAGCACACCGACTCCACGCGGCATCTACATGATCGGTGATCGCGTCGAGCACATCGTCATGGACTCCTCCACCTACGGAGTTCCTGTCGAGTCATCGGCGGGATACCGCACACCCGTCGACTGGGCGGTGCAGATGTCTTACAGCGGCATCTACATGCACGGTGCCCCGTGGTCTCTGTCGGCGCAGGGCAACAGCAATGTCAGCAACGGCTGCCCGAATCTGAGTCCCGCGGACGCGGAATGGCTCGTGAAGAACACGATGCGCGGCGACCCCGTCACGGTGAAGAACACCAACGCCGAAACACTATCGGGAGTCGATGGACTCGGCGACTGGAACATCCCGTGGGCACAGTGGAAGAAGGGCAACGCAGACACCTAGGCATCGGGCTGGCTCGATCCAGACACTCCATCACGGTCCAGTCGACTGAGCTCGTCCGGCCTTGACCCTGGACGCCTACGGGCCGGCCCCGACCGGTCCGTGCCCGCGGGTATGCCATCCGCCATATCAACGGATATTGAGGTATTTGCCCGAAGGTGGTTACATGGCGACATATCAACGAACGTAAGGATGTCGATATGACCCGGGAGCCGGTGGATACATGCGACTTGCTGTGCCTCGATTTGCCTCACGCAGAAGGTATCCGGTCTGCGTTGCCGGATGCGACGGCGGTCGACCGTGCCGCCACCGGGGCCCGTGCGCTCGGCGATCCCACTCGTCTGCGCGTAGCGACAGCGTTGCTGTCGGGGGACGAACTGTGTGTCTGCGACCTCGCGTGGGTGGTCGGCATGGCGCAGAACCTTGTCTCACACCATCTGCGCCTGCTCAAGAGTGCCGGCCTCGTGACCGGGCGTCGCCACGGACGGTTGGTGATGTATGCGTTGACTCCGTCCGGTCATGCTCTCGTGACAGCGGTTCTGGCGGTCGCCGGGGTCTCCACGACAGCCGCGACGAAACCGGCGGCGGCCATAGTGCAGGGGCATACACATGAGTGACGCATGCTGCGGACCCTCAGATTCCGCCGCCCTCGAGGCTGAGGCCGATCAGGGACCGGTCCGGTTGTGGCAAGTACGCGAGTTGCGTTTCGCCGGCGCAGCAGCAGTTTTCCTCGCGTTCGGCTGGATCATCGGAAGCTCGCTATCGGACACCGCAGGCGTCGTCCTGGAACTGCTCGCGGCAGTTGTTGCCGCCTCCACGTTCGTGCCGTCGACACTGCGATCGCTGCGCCACGGGCGCATCGGTGTCGGAACGCTGATGACGATCGCCGCAATCGGCGCCGTGGCGCTAGGCCAAATACCCGAGGCCGCGCTGCTGGGAATCTTGTTCTCGGTCGCTGAAGGACTCGAGCATTACGCGGTCACCAAGACCCGGCGAGGCCTGCGGGCGCTGCTCGCGCTGGTTCCACCGACCGCATCGGTGATTCGTGGGGGTCTCGAGGTCACCGTGTCACCGGATGAGTTGATCTTCGGCGATGTGATGGTGGTGCGTCCCGGTGAGCGCGCGGCGACCGACGGGACTATCACCGCTGGCACTACCAGCGTAGATCTGTCGGCGATCACCGGCGAATCTGTGCCCGTGGAGGCGGGTCCGGGTGACTTGCTCTACGCCGGCGCGATCAACGGTGGCGGTGCGATCGAAGTCCGCGTAACCGCCCGCGCCGCCGACAGTTCCCTAGCCCGCATCGTGCACATCGTCGAGCAAGCGCAGGAACGCAAGGGCGCCGGCCAACGTCTCGCCGACCGCATCGCCCGCCCCCTGGTCCCGGCCATCATGGTGCTAGCCGCACTCGTGGCCGGTATCGGTGCGCTACTCGGTGATCCGCTGCTGTGGCTCGAACGCGGCCTGGTGGTGCTCGTTGCCGCGTCCCCGTGTGCGTTGGCGATCGCGGTGCCGCTGACGGTGGTCGCCGCGATCGGCGCCGCCAGCCGCCATGGCGCACTCGTCAAAGGCGGTGCTGCACTCGAAGAGCTGGGACAGGTCCGCGTCGTCGCGCTGGACAAGACCGGCACCTTGACCCGCGGCACTCCGGAGGTCATCGACGTGGTGAGCACACCCGAGGTCACCCGCGAGGACGCGTTGTCTTATGCCGCCGCGCTCGAGGCTCGCAGCGAGCACCCGTTGGCGAGCGCGATTCTCGCGGCCGCACCTGCTCTGGGCTCACCTGCCGATGACGTCACCGCGATCGCCGGTCACGGCCTCACCGGCCGGATACGCGGACAGCAACTGCGCCTGGGCAAACCCGGGTGGCTCGATCCCGGCGCGCTCGCCGGAGACGTCACTCGATTGCAGAGCGACGGCGCCACCGTCGTGCTGATCGAACGGGAAGGCACCGTCGTCGCCGCGATCGCGGTCCGCGATGAGCTTCGCCCCGAGGCCGCTGAAACGATCGGGCAACTGACGGCGCTGGGTGTCGACTCGGTCATGCTGACCGGGGACAACGACCGCACCGCACATGCTTTGGCCACTGCGTCCGGAATCAGCACCGTCCATTCCGAACTCCTTCCCGAAGACAAAGCCGACTTGCTGGCCACGCTAGCGCGCGGGCGGGCGATCGCCATGGTCGGCGACGGCGTCAACGACGCCCCGGCGTTGGCCACCGCCGATGTCGGTATTGCGATGGGAGCGATGGGTACCGACGTCGCTATCGAAACCGCCGATGTGGCGTTGCTGGGCGAAGATCTTCGCCATCTCCCGCAACTACTGTCCCATGCTCGGCGCGCACGCCGAATCATGATGCAGAACATAGGATTTTCCCTAGCGATCATCGGTGTGCTGATTCCGCTGGCCGCCACGGGCGTCCTCGGCCTGGCCACAGTGGTCTTCGTCCACGAACTCGCAGAAGTGCTGGTGATCGCCAACGCGATTCGTGCCGCCCGGACGAAAGCGCTGCCGGGCACCGGTGCCGTGCCCCGGGTATCCCCCGGCACGCTCAACATCTCGGTGTCGGCCTACCACGACACAGGCGACGCCTGTTGCGCTCCAGGACCAGCCACCACCCCCGTTCAACCACGGTCGGTGCCCGCGGTACCCCTGCTGCCGACACCACGAGCACGCGGCGCGGCGACCAGCAAGAGCTGTTCGGCCACAACAGAACCAGGGTGCAGTTGCTGTTCGAGCCCGTCGGATGGCGCCGATGACGTACCGAGTAGCTCGCCAACGTTTCATCGCGAGCGTCACTGAGGGAGCCACGCCGCGTCAGGAGCGTAGGCGTGATCTCCACGTGCGTACAATCAGTGCCGCCAGGACGGCGGCAGCACAGATCCCTTCTCCTGCTGCTCCGATCCGCGTCGCCAGGGTCGTCGTTGTCCTCAACGGCACCCGCGCGATGAGAACATCGGGGGAGAACAATTCTGTGCGTTGTGCAATGGTCCCATCAGGTTCGATGACCGCGCTCACGCCACTGGTTGCTGCGATGACCACCGCCTTATCGTGTTCGACTGCCCGAACTCGCGACATCGCGAGTTGCTGGTAGGTCATCTCGGTGCGCCCGAACGTCGCGTTGTTCGTCGGAACCGCGATCAGCTGCGCACCGGCGCGCACCGATTCGGTCACCAGATCGTCGAACGCGACTTCGTAGCAGGTCGCTACCGCCACGGGCACCCCGGCAAGATCGACAACGCCATCGCCTGTGCCAGGAATGAAGTTGCCAGCCCGGCTGGCGTAGGACGAAAGCTGTGTCATCAGTCCCCGCAGCGGCAAGTACTCCCCGAACGGCACCAGCTGACGTTTGTCATGCTCCTGACCAGGCCCGGTGACGGGATCCCACACCACCAACGTATTGCGGGACGTGCTGTGGCTCCCGGCGATCACCGCGCCCACCAGGATCGGCACCTCGATCGCCCGCGCGGCACGATCAATTTGCGCCGCAGCATCACGGTTACCGAACGGGTCGATATCGGATGAGTTCTCCGGCCACACCACCACATCGGGACGCACGACCCGCCCAGAGCTGACCTCCTCCGCCAGGTCGAGAGTGCGCCGGACATGATTGTCGAGCACTGCACGTCGCTGAGCATTGAAGTCCAAACCCAACCGCGGTACGTTGCCCTGCACCAACGCCACCGTCACCGACTGCTCCTCCGGTTCTGCTGTCTGCGACGGCGCCAGGGTCCATGTCAGCACTCCCACTACGGCGACTGCTACGCCTGGGCCGGCCAACGCCCGAGGGTGCACGTTGATTACCGCCACTGCGATCGCGGCCAGGAGTGCGCCGAGCAGCACCACAACGAAGGACAACCCCGGCGCGCCAGCCAAGGCCGCTAACGGCAGCAAGAACCCGTCCGGCTGACCGAATGCTATTCGGCCCCAGGGAAAACCGCCAAAAGGCACGCGGGAGCGGACGGCTTCGACTGCCACCCAGGCGCATGCTAGCCACACCGGCGCTCCGCGGCATCTGCCGACCAGCGCCGCCACCGCCCCGAAGACACCGAACGCCACCGCCTCGACCGCCGCCAAGGCCAGCCACGGCACCGCACCCACATACGTACCGACCCACGGCAGCAGCGGCACGAAAAAGCCCAGCCCAGCGAGATAGCCGTAGCCTGACGCCGCCCACAGCGACCGCCCACGCAGTGTCACCACCAGGACCGCGATCGCCACCGGGGCAAGGAACCACAGTTGGCGCGGAGGGAAGCTCACATACAGCAGCCCGCCCGAACCGGCCGCAGCCGCGATACGTAGTGCAGATGCACATATCGGTGGCAGACCTGCGCCGGCATGCCGAGCATCCGAGTGACGACTCACCGCCCACCGCTCCCCTCACCGGTTCGGTCGTGCGTGATATGCACGCCAATCGCCCGGACGACACCGCACGCCCTGTAAACTACTAGCCAACGTAGTAGTAAACGTGACGGGAGTGATGATCGTGCCAGCTCAAGCGGTCAAGGTTCGACGCGGAGGGATGTCTCGATGAGTCGCAACGTCAAGATGTCGCTCGCGGCAGTCTTCGTGTTCTGCCTGGCGCTCACAGTGGTGTTCGTGGTCTCCCGGGCCGGAGAGAGCGAACAGTCCGGCGACCAGGCGTATACGACGGTACGGCCTGATTCTCCACGGCTATCGGCTCCGACCGAGTCCAAGGCGACATTTGTCGAGTTCCTGGACTTCGAGTGTGAAGGGTGTGGGGCGGCGTACCCGGCGGTGGAGCAGCTTCGCCAAACCTACGGCGATCAAGTCACTTTCGTGGTCCGCTACTTCCCCCTCCCCGGGCACTTCAACGCCGACCGCGCGGCACGGGCCGTGGCCGCGGCGGCCGAACAAGGCCAATTCGAACCGATGTACCGCAAGATGTTCGACACTCAACGCAGCTGGGGCGAACAAAAGGTGCCGCTGGACGATCTGTTCTTCTCCTACGCCCAGGTGTTGGGCCTGGACATGGAGCGATTCGCCGCCGCCTATGACTCACAGGCCACCCGCGAGCTCATCGACCGCGATGTCGCTGACGGCAAAGCACTAGGCGTGACCGGAACCCCCACGTTCTTCATCAACGACGAACTCATCAAGCCCGAAGGCTATGACGATCTGAGCTCTGCGCTCGAATCCGCGATACGTCAGTGACCATCACACCCCGGCAGACCTCAGAGCCGTCAGGCTTTGCGCCCGACACGCAGATCCCGGTTTTCCCGCGGCTGCTCCCGTGGATTCTTGCGGTCTGCGGAGGCATTGGACTTGTCGCTGCGTTCGCACTGACCGTCGAAAAGTTCGAACTGGCAACCGATCCGAACTACACGCCGACCTGCAGTATCAACCCGATCGTCAATTGCGGATCGGTCATGGACACCCCCCAAGCAGCCGTCTTCGGGTTCCCCAACTCACTGCTCGGAATCGCAGGCTTCACAGCTCTGATCGCTATCGCCGTCCTGCTAGGACCCCGCCCGGCCTTGTGGGTCATGATCGGATTGCAGATCGGCCTGACGGGTGCGGTGGTGTTCGTCCATTGGCTGATATTTCAGAGTCTGTATCGAATCGATGCACTCTGCCCGTACTGCATGGCCGTGTGGGTCGTTGTCGTGGTTGCCTTTTGGTATGTGAGCCTGCGCAATGCCGACCATGTCTGCCCATCCGGGAGAGCACGCCGAGCCCTCGATGTGGTCCTCACGGTGCACACCGTAGTACCGCTGGTGTGGGCGATGGCGGTGATCGCCCTCATCATCGAACGCTTCTGGTGGTACTGGTCCACGCTGGTGTGACCGTGGCCCGATTGACAGGGGTGAAGCATCGTCTCTCCCCTGGCAACGATCGTGCACTTCGTGCGCAGACCGGCGGCGTGGGTGTCGTCGATGCGCCACCCCTCACGGGTGATGGGCTGCCAAGGCTTCCTCCTGGTGACGCTGGGCACTGGTCTCGAGCTGGAAGGTGGAGTGCTCGAAGGAGATGGCGAAGTGGGTCGCCACGCACGTTCGGATGTCATTCAAGATCGTGGGGGCGTGCCCGTCCTGGAAGCAGTCGTCATCGACCACCACGTGAGCGCTAATGATCGGCAGACCAGTGGCCACCGTCGATGCGTGGAGGTCGTGCACGTCCTGCACGCGGTCCATCTCGAGAATGTGGGCCCTGACGTCGTCCAAATCGATCTCCCTGGGCGTGAACTCCATCAGCACTCGCGTCGTCTCTGCCATGAGCTTGAGGGCGCGGGGTGCGATCAGTAGCGCAATGAACAGGCCGGCCAGTGCGTCGGCTTGTTGGAAGCCGGTGGTAGCGATGACGATCGCGGCGACAATTACACCCAGCGATCCCAGTGCGTCGTTGAGGACCTCCAGGAACGCCGCTCGCATGTTGAAGTTGGCCCCGCGTCCTGAGGCAAGCACCAGCATGGCGACGATGTTCGCCACGAGCCCGATGATTCCGAAGATCAGCAGTTCGGTCGAGGGAACCTCTGGCGGAGCGAACAGTCTCCGCACGCCCTCAACAGCGGCGTAGAGCCCGACAGCAAGCAGCAGCGAGGCCTGCCCCAGAGCGGCGATGACCTCGATGCGCCGCAGTCCCCATGTGCGAGTCTTGCTGACCGGACGGTGCATCACGGTTGCTGCGACCAGCGCGACCGCCAACCCGATCGCATCTGTCGCAGCGTGCGCGGTGTCGGTCAGCAGCGCCAGACTTCCCGTGATCACCGACCCGACCAACTGGGCCACGACGATGATCCCCGTCAGAACAAACGCTATCGCCAGACGGACACGCAGCGACGAGTCGCTGGACGCAGGATCGGTTGGTCCGTGGTTGTGTCCGGCTCCCATACTTCGTACTCCCTCTCATCCACACCCAGATAGCCACGCTACCCCTATATATCAATACATGCGCATGTGACTATATGACAGACCGGGCCGGAACGGTACCAGCGGATCACGTCACGACTGACTCGGGATGTGCTGAGATGGCCCGACGTTGGCGGCGTGGAGGCGGTGGTTGTTCGGTCTCGTGAGGGTGCGGTGACCGGAAACAGGGGGACGCTGTGGACGTCGAATCGGGGCCGCCACCACAGGGCTCAGATGGGTAGTTGAGTATCGGTGATGAACGCGTCGCGCACCCACACGATGAATTGGTCCCACAGGCCGGTGATCAAAGCGATGCCCACCGCGATCATCATGGCCCCGCCGGCGATCTGGATCATGCGGGCGTGGGTGCGCAACCAGCCGAGGCTTCGCAACGCCCACGCCGAGGAAAACGCAAGCACAACAAAAGGAATGCCAAGGCCGGCGCAGTACGCCACGATCAGCGCGACGCCCTTGGCTGCGGTGGCGCCTTCGGTGCCGCTGGCCGTAGCAATGACTGCCGCGAGTGTGGGCCCCAGGCACGGGGTCCACCCGAGTGCAAAGACCCCGCCGAGCAGCGGGGCGCCGGCGATGTTGGAGACGCGGCGGGGGGCGAACCGTCGTTCCTGTTGCAGTGCCGGCACCAGCCCGATAAACACCAAGCCCATGACGATGGTGACCACACCGCCGATACGTTGCAGGACTTCACGATTCACCACGAAAGTCGTGGTGACCCCAAGTACTGTGGCGGTCGCTGCCACGAAAACCACGGTGAAACCGATGACGAACAGGCCTGCGGCGAGCGCCACACGCGAGCGACCCCGTTTATTCGACTCCCCCACCGACACCGCCGGCGCCTCGGCGCCGACCACGCCAGCCAGATAAGACAGATACCCCGGGACGAGCGGGACCACACACGGTGAGGCGAACGACACCAGCCCGGCGATCATGCATGCGAGCAGCGCCAGCAGTAGCGGACCGCTGGCGACGACGTCAGCAAACGTCTCGCCGACCGAGGCTTGCAGTTCGACTGACTGCGCCGTCATGGGCGTTGTGTCACAGGCTCAGCGACGACGCGCTGAACTGTTGCCCCGAGTTCGTCGGCGGTGATGGCCTTGAGGAACACCGCGGCCGGACGGTGGTCGCGGTCGAGCACGATGGTCGTCGGCACCACCGACGTTGGAGTGGTCAGCGCAGCCAGAGTGATGCCGGCAAAGTCGTAGATCGAGGGAAAGGCGACTTTCCTGTCGACAATGAAGTCCTTCGCCGCTTGCCGGTTGTCGCGCAGATTGATACCGAGGAACTCGACCCCCGAGGTCTTGTTCTGGGCGTAGACATGCTCGAGGTCGTCGGCTTCTCCCCGGCAGGGTCCGCACCACGAACCCCATACGTTGATGACGACGACTTTGCCTGCGAAGTCGTTGAGTCCGACGGTCTGGTCGGTCACCACATCAGGGCCTGAGACGTCAGCGATCCTCTGACGGCTTGCAGGCGGGTCGTAGGTGATGACCGTCTGCCCGCCGGGTGAGACGAACTGAAAGGTTCCCCCCTGCGCAACGGCGTCGTCGCCAGCGCTACCACAACCCGACGCTACCCACGGCACCACGCACATCAGCGCCAGGATTGCCGCCCGCACCGCGGATATCCTTCTCTCCTGCTGCACCAGCACTCCTTGACCTTGATCTACTACGCAGCGTGGTAGATTAACGTTCGCGTTGTCAACATAGCCGTAGTTTTTGCGATCTGCACCGGCCCGTAGGCCCACGTCCCGCGGCGAGGGTTCTGCCGCGTTCATCTGACGTATCGGTGCGCTCAGCTGTGATTACGCTTGATTCGGTCGAGGTCCCGAGGCTGGGCATCATTGCTTATCTGCAACTACGTTCCCTAGTAATAGAGGCCGCCAGTTGCGACTGACGCTCAACCGGATCGTGTTACTGCTGTGACCTGTGGGGCCTATGGTTCGAACGGAGGGCTGCCAATCGGGGCCTCATGTGCACCTGGCGTGCGGTGCTGAACGTCAGTGCGTCGCGCCCGTCTCCGGAAGGTCTCGCTGGCATGCCTATGTCGTCCCTCATTCGCCGCTGCGGCGTTCCACGGCCCTGTCTGAGGCTGGGGGCCGTGGGAATTGTTGCTGCGGTTCTGCTGAGCCTCTCGCTTGACGCTCGAGCGCGCGCCGACGCAGATGACACCCATGTGGCCCAGCAGTTCGCCCAACTGGTCGCCGAGACGATCTCGGCATCCTTGGGGGGGCCGGCGATGGGGGAACTAGCCGACGAGATCCGGACCGTCAGCACATGTCTGGCCGATCGTGCGCGCCCAGTCGAGCCGTCGGAGCCAACGGATGACCCCATCACTGCGGTGGGTTGCTTTGCCGCCGTTCTCAGTGCGGGACGAGCAGCCGCCGAACTGGTTGTCGACGCGCTACCGATCGGGCGGTTGCTGGCGCTGCTGGCATTTGAGATGCGTCCCCACGATCCTGCGACCCCGCATCCCGCACCGAACGGTCCACCCGTCTATTCGTCGCCGTCGCCGGGGTCCGTAGTCGCTCCGACGAATGGTCGAATCACCTCCACCTTCGGTGACGGTCGAGGTCATCAGGGCATGGACATCGGCAACGACCTCGGCGCGCCGATTTTCGCGGTCACCGACGGCGAAGTGATCAACTCCGGCCCTGCCCAAGGCTTCGGATTGTGGGTACGTATCCGACATGCCGATGGAACAGTCACCACCTACGGCCATAACGACGACAACCTCATCGAGGTAGCGGCTCCGGTCACGGTCGGCCAACCCATTGCCACGGTTGGCAACCGAGGTAACTCAACCGGCCCCCACTTGCATTTCGAGGTGGCCGATGCATCCGGTGCTGCCCTCGACCCGGTGAGCTGGCTCGCCGAACGCGGCGTCCGTCTGCCCGCCGACGGCGAACCTACTATCCCTCCCAACGAACCGCCGAGCAGCGGAAGTGCAGACCTCTGGCGGTAGGGAGCAGCGCCGCGTAACCGCGATGACCCTCCGCGCCTGATATTGGTGAGGGAGCCGACTTTTCGTTGCCGCCATGTCGGTACTCGCCCGAGATTCGGGATTCCGGTACCAACTATGCT
The DNA here is from genome assembly GCF_040610755.1 of Gordonia sp. NPDC003585. Classification (NCBI taxonomy): domain Bacteria; kingdom Bacillati; phylum Actinomycetota; class Actinomycetes; order Mycobacteriales; family Gordoniaceae; genus Gordonia; species Gordonia sp. NPDC003585. Next base: position 16,471 of record NZ_JBEXMX010000097.1, read on the forward strand.
ACCTAGTAGTTAATCGACTACAGTCCGTAGTTACGGCCCGGGAAGTCGCACGCAGGATGCGCGTGTTGCTCGATCAGGGCCACCGTTTGTCCGACTCAGATGGAGGCCTGATGACCGCGGTGTCCCCGCGCCCACCCGAGGTGGTCGCTACGCGGCCCTACCCCGAGCGGCGCAAGTCCAGAGGGTCATTCATCTACAAGCTGCTGACCACGACCGATCACAAGTTGATCGGCATGATGTACATCGTCGTGTGCTTCGCGTTCTTCCTCATCGGCGGCCTGATGGCGCTGCTGATGCGCGGCGAGCTCACGACGCCGGGCATGCAGTTCCTCTCGACCGAGCAGTACAACCAGCTGTTCACCATGCACGGCACGATCATGCTGCTGATGTATGCCACCCCCATCGTGATCGGCTTCGCCAACTTCGTACTGCCCCTGCAGATCGGCGCTCCCGACGTCGCCTTCCCGCGGCTCAACGCCCTCGGCTTCTGGCTGTTCGTCTTCGGCTCGACCATCGCGATCGCCGGCTTCATCACCCCCGGTGGTGCCGCCGACTTCGGCTGGACCGCCTACACCCCGCTCAGCGATGCCATTCACTCACCCGGCGTCGGCTCGGACATGTGGTTTCTCGGACTGACAGTGTCCGGCTTGGGCACCATCCTGGGCGCGGTCAATATGGTCACCACGGTCATCTGTCTGCGCGCACCGGGAATGACGATGTTTCGCATGCCGATCTTCACGTGGAACATCCTGGTCACCAGTGTCCTGATCTTGCTGGTGTTCCCGCTGCTCACCGCGGCACTGCTCGGCGCCGAAGTCGACCGTCAATTCGGCGCGAATCTGTTCGATCCGTCCAACGGCGGCGCCATTCTCTGGCAGCACATGTTCTGGTTCTTCGGCCACCCCGAGGTCTACATCATCGCGCTGCCGTTCTTCGGCATCGTCTCCGAGATTTTCCCGGTCTTCAGCCGTAAACCGTTGTTCGGGTACTCAGGACTGGTCTACGCCACCCTCGCCATCGCCGCCCTATCGGTCGCGGTGTGGGCACACCATATGTATGTCACCGGCGCCGTGCTGTTGCCGTTCTTCTCCTTCATGACGTTCCTGATCGCGGTGCCGACGGGCGTAAAGTTTTTCAACTGGATCGGCACAATGTGGCGGGGCCACATGACGTTCGAGACACCGATGTTGTTCTCGGTCGGCTTCATGGTCACCTTCCTCTTCGGCGGACTCACCGGTGTGCTCCTGGCCAGCCCACCCATCGACTTTCAACTCTCCGACAGCTACTTTGTGGTGGCCCACTTCCACTACGTCCTCTTCGGCACCATCGTGTTCGCCACCTACGCCGGCATCTACTTCTGGTTCCCGAAGATGACCGGACGTCTGCTCGACGAACGCCTGGGCAAGATCCATTTCTGGCTGACGTTCATCGGCTTCCACCTCACCTTCTTGGTGCAACACTGGCTCGGAGCAGAAGGCATGCCCCGCCGGTACGCCGACTACCTGCCCTCAGACGGCTTCACCACGCTCAACATCATCTCCACCGCCGGCGCGTTCGTCCTCGGCATCTCGACCTTGCCGTTCCTGTGGAACGTCTTCCGCAGCTACCGCTACGGCGAGGTCGTCACCGTCGACGATCCATGGGGCTTCGGCAACTCCCTGGAATGGGCCACCAGTTGCCCACCGCCGCGCCACAACTTCACCGAACTCCCCCGCATCCGGTCGGAGCGTCCAGCGTTTGAACTGCACTACCCGCACATGGTGGAGCGGATGCGCGCCGAAGCTCACGTCGGCACACGGCACGGTGAACCCAGCGAGACCGCAGAAGAAGTCCGCCGTGCGCCGCTGACCACCGGAGACCATGAAGCATCTACAGATCCCGACCCGGAGAGCCGACCGTGAACAACTCCCCCTTCCCTGCCCTCGACCAGGCCGCCGTCCCGCGATCGCGCCGCCCGCTGACCGTTCCTCGATGGTTCGCCATCCTCGCAGTCGGCTACACCGCGTTGATGACCTTTGCGTTGACCCTGCTCGCGGGTTCTGTCCTCGCTCAGGGCACTCCCCTGCTGCTGTGGCTGATCGCGGCGACCGCGGCAGCCTGCGCGGCCCGCGGAGCAGCC
>NZ_JBEXMX010000098.1:0-17823 GCF_040610755.1 Gordonia sp. NPDC003585
GCCGCGACCCGGCAATACGCCACGGGTCGTAGCCAGCAGTTTCGCTCCAGATCCGCCAGGTCGAGTTCTCTCATCTGTTTGAACTCGTCTCCTTTAAGTGCCGATAATGGTAATTATGACAAGGAGGAAAGTGAAAAAGTCATCCGGGGCGCAGCCCTGAAACCCGCAGGGCGGATTAGTTTTTCACGCCTTGCGGGCCGCGACTGGAGGTAAGAGAATGAGTCAGGGCAACGCAAACCAACTCAGCCCGAAGGGCGTCACTGTGCGGCGTAGCCCGCTCCGATCAGGTGACGGCGGAGCCGGCAGACAGACCGCAACCCACCGCGGCCGGCGACCTCTCGTCAGGGGGCGCGGGCACGCCGGACGCACGTGGCAGACGTGGTGATTGTGCGGGAGCGACGCGGGTCCGGGAGGGCGTGGTGTCGCGGCAGCGCAGAATATCCGCCAGCAGGGTGACGAATCACATGCGACGCAACATTTTTCGCCGATAACTACGTTACGTCATCACTGCGGCTACCAGGACAGCCGAATGGCGGGGCCTTCGATGGCCGTCCCCGCCCATGGCGATCTGACAGAGGGGGTGCCCGGGCAACCTAGCGGTTGTCGCGAGGAGTGGGTGAGATCTAAAACGCTCTTCCGGATCTCAGTCGCCTCCTTCCTTCGTTGCTCCCCACGAGTCCGTTAGCTGAGCGTGTATAGCGATTGCCCATTTGCGGCGTATGCAGTTTCGGCGTCTCTGGCGACCAGCGCGGTGACACTGCTGATGGTGCTGCGTTGTTCCCAGTGTGTGCCGTCTGGGCTGCGCCAGACGGTGTTGGCGGTGTCAATGCCCCAGAGCGTGCCATCGGGTGCGGCCGCCAGGAGGGCTAGGGCTGGCGCATCGGGGACGATTGTGAAGGTCTGGGCGTCGTCGGTGCTGTGTTGCAGCCCTGCAGGGGTGGTCGCCCAGACGCCGTGGTCGGTGATCGTGAGTGCTGCTGCGGCCAGGGACGCGCCGGTGGTCCAGCTTGTCCCGTCGTCGGTCGATACGAGCAGGCGGTTGATTCCGTCGAAGCCTACGAGTAGTTGTCCGTTGGTGGCGAGCGCGTGGAAGTCGATTTGGCCGGCCACCGATCTCGGTGTCCATGTCTGCCCGCCATCTTCGCTGGCGACGAGTCCCAGCGGGTTGGGTGCCGAGCTCGTTGGACCTGGATGGCCGGAGGCGAAGAGCCGGTCAGAGCCGGGTACCCCGGTCAGTCCCATGAAGTCGTTGTCGGAGGCGCCGACCCGGCTGGTGGTTCCGTCAGCGGTGAGAGCGACTACGCCGGTGTGAGTTCCGGCCAGGATGGTGCCGTCGGCGCGGATGTGCAGGGCGTGGAGGTGGTCGAGTTCTGGGGTCAGTGTTGTGGCTGTCTCTGCTGAGATTGCCGGCGGTGGTAGAGATGTGGGTTGTTCCTGGGTGGCACAACCGGTCAGCACAGTCAGCGTGGCGATGACTACGACCGCAACAGTGCGGATGGACAGGCTCGAGGCAGGCAAGCGGCTAGGACTTTCGTGTGGATAGGGCCGTGTTCGGTGGTGGCGGCGCTGGATGGTGTGCTCGGTGTGGCGGCGAGACCGGGATAGAGGGTCGGTAGAGAGCCACCCTGGCCCTCTGGGGCGTCGTGGTCGTGGTCACGACTTCTGGATGGGGATGGAAGCCTGCGAAGGTTGTTGGCCGCAATGTCTTTGGAGGACGAGGGAGGCAAGGACGGTACCGAGGTGGTGACGCGCCCCGGCGAGGTCGCCGATCGCAGCGAGGTGGCGGACGAGACCGATGTGTGCGGCGAGGTGGCGGCGTCGGTTCGAGGTGACGCTGAGGTGATGGGCGCGGTGGAAGAACTGGTGGGCCGAGTATGGCGTGGGTGCCCGGTAGACGTCGCGCATGGCATGCAGATACTGACGACGGTGGTCGTCCGGGGGCGAGTGCGTCCCCCTCGGGTTCTCGGTCACAGCGCATCCCTCGAACTAGTACGCGCAGGCTGGGTCAACCCGCGTCATCTAACTACTATAGAGCCTAGTAATTGGCGGCGCGGTGGGTGCTGGAGTTGCGGCGTCACGGACGAGCCCCTGGGGCATACTGGCTGGTGGTGCAGGTGGCGGACCGCCGGGAAGGTGTATTGAGCGTGGGTCTCAGCGAGCACGACGGCGGGCGTCGAGGATCGAGGCGAACGATGGGTGAGCATCCATGAGTGCAGCGGTGGTGTTAGTTGTAGCCGCAGGTGTGCTGGGCTGGCTGTGGCCTCGATGGATGGTCCGGGTGCAGGGCCGTATCGATGCTCGTTGGGTGTTGGTGGCCTGGCCGGCCGCGCAGGTCGTGTTTGCGTTGTTGTGGGTGGGAGCTGTTGTGACGCTGGCGGTTCCCGGTCATTTCGGCATCCATTCGTTGTCTGAGGTGGTGTCGTGTCTGCGGGTGTTGTCACACGGCGCATCCCCGCGGGTGGAAGCGATCTCTGGTGGCGTGCTGGCGGTGGTGACCGTGGCAGCGATTGTCCGAGCGGTGACGATCGCGGTGCGATCGGCGGTGCGGATGCGTGGTGCTCGTGAGGAGTATCTTCAGTCGTTGCGGTTGGTGGGCGCCCGCAGTGAGCGTTATCCCGATGTGTGGTGGCTCGCCGACGGGCGGCCGATGGCGTTTTGTCTGCCGGGCAAGGATGCCGGCATTGCCGCCACGACCGGGTTGCAGGCGGCGTTGTCCGGTGAGGAACTCGATGCCGTCGTTGCTCATGAGCGCGCACACCGGCGGCAACGTCATCACACCGTGGTGTTGGCGGCCCGCGCTCTCGGGCGTGCGTTCCCGCTGATTCCGTTGTTCAGCCGCGCGGGCCGTGAGGTCGCCGGCTTGGTCGAGCAAGCCGCCGATGCCCGCGCGGCCCAGCTGGTGGGTGCGTGGGCGGTCTGCTCGGCGTTGGGAACGTTGGCCCGTTCGGGACCTGTAGCGGGCCCGGTGGGTGTGTTGTCGATCAGCGATTCGTCGTCGGTGGGGCCTCGGTTGAGCCGCTTGGACTCCGGTCACCGGTGCCGGTCGCGACGTCATCATGTGGGTGCTGCCGCGGCGGTGGCTGGTGTGGTGGCGGTGCCGACCACGCTGGCGGTGTCCGGTGTCGTCTCGGCGATGGTGATCGCGATGTGTGTGTAGCCGAGACCGACCCGGGCAGGTCCGACCGCTAGGGGTTGTTGAGAAGCTGCTGCATCCTCGCGATTTCGCTCTCCTGATCAGTGACGATCTGACGTGCCAGAGCGATCGCCTCGGGCGATTGGCCGTCTTGAATCTCGGTCTTGGCCATGGCGATGGCGCCGCGATGGTGTTCGATCATCTGCGTCAGGAACAGGCGCGACGCCTCGGCTCCTTGCGCGTCGCGTAGCTGCTGCATCTGTTCTGGCGACATCATGCCCATCATCGACGGCATCGGGGAGGAACCCGGCGCCATCGACGTACCCATGTCCATGTTGTGTCCCTGGCCCTCGAGTGGGGCTCCCCATTGCTTCAGCCACGACTGCATCTGCTCGATCTCGGGCTGCTGAGCGTCTTTGATCTGCTGGGCCAGACTGACGACCTGGGGGTTGATGTTGTCCTTCTCCAACAGGATGTCGCTCATCATGATCGCCTGGGTGTGGTGCGGGATCATCTGCTGGGCGAACGAGATGTCCGCGCTGTTGTGTTCGGCAGAGGCCGCCGCTGACGATTCGGTACTGACCGTGCTGGTACCCATCCCCGACATCGAGGAATGATCCTCAGTCGAGGTGTCCGAACACGCGGCCACCACTGTCAGAACAGCCGCCGCGGCAGCAACGACGACACCGGTTCGTGTGACTCTCATCGATCTCCTCCTCAAGAGTGATACTTCGCTACCGCCCGGCAGCGCTTCGATAACAATTCTACTAACACCGATAGTAGTTAGTCGCCTGCCCGGCACCCACAAAACGGGCGGTGAACTGCGCAAACAAAGCCGCTAATGCCTGATTAGTTCGCTTCGTAGTGGAGCCGCGTGTGACTGGTGGGGCACAAGTGACTTGTGGTGTGATCTCGCGGGTACACGCATGGCACTCGTGCGTGGGTCTACGACGTCCGCGGGAAAGGTCCGACCGCATGCAGATGGTGTTGACATCGCTACGGGTCAAGGCGGGGCAGCAGTGGGGCCCCAAAGCGCTGGGGGTGGCAGCGGCGGTGTGCGTGGGCGTTGCGCCTGTGATTGCCACCGCACCGGCGGCGGCCTCGACCGATGGACATGTGGCCGGGGAGCTGATCGCGATCGTGCAGGACTCGGTGAAGGCCGCTTTGGGTGGTGCCGCGGCGGCGAATTTGGGGAAGCCGATCACGCAGACGGCGTCCTGCCTGGGCGCTCAGGCCCAGTCGGGCAGCGTCGGCGATGCGGGCAGTGCAGCCGCACTGCAGTGCTTCGGCACGTTTTCGCTCATTGATCCGATAGACGGGTTCCGGATCATCGACGCGTTACCGCTGGCTCGGCTGGTAGCCACCCTGATCGCCGCAATCGTGCCGCACGATCCGAACGAGCCGCATGGCCCCCAGCCGCAGGAACCCGGAACGCCGACACCGCTGCTGCCCGGTAGTGGCGGTGCGGTGGCGCCGACTGCGGGCGAGATCACGTCCACCTTCGGTGACGGACGGGGCCATCAGGGCATTGATATCGGCAATGATCTGGGCGCGCCCATTGTCGCGGTAGCTGACGGGGAGGTCATCACCTCCGGACCTGCCGAGGGGTTCGGGTTGTGGATGCGGATCCGGCACGATGACGGCACGATCACCACCTACGGCCACAACGACGAGAATCTACTCGAGCAGGGCGCGCGAGTACGGATGGGCCAATCGATCGCCACAGTGGGCAACCGTGGGGTCTCGACCGGCCCGCATCTGCATTTCGAGGTTCTCGACCCGACGGGAGTCAACGTCGATCCGGCACAGTGGCTGGCCGATCGCGGGGTGGTTCTGGCGATGGCCGCTGATGCAGACGCCCGCGCGCCGGGGCCGGTGGTGCCGCAGTGGGTCGGCGAACCACGCCTGTGACGAACCCGGCGTGGTGGGTGGCTCAGGAACGAACGAGGCGAGCGATGGCCGCCGAGGCTTCAGCGATCTTCTCCTGCGCCTCGTCCCCGCCGGCGTGGGCGGCATCGAGCACACAGTGGGTGAGATGGTCGTCGAGCAAACCCAGCGCGACCCCCTCCAGCGCCTTGGTCAGCGCCGAAATCTGGGTCAGGATGTCGATGCAGTACTGCTCCTCATCGACCATCCGATAGATACCTCGGGATTGCCCCTCGATGCGCTTGAGACGGGCCAGGTATTTGCCCTTATCGCTGATGTAACCGTGGGAAGAGTGTTCCGAGGCAGAGGATTCTTCCGGGGTGGAGGATTGTCCCGGTGCGGACGCAGCGGTCATGGACTCACCTTCTCAATGGATCTCGGCCGGTTGTGCTGCAGTCCACGCACTGTACTCGCGCCTGGCTGCAGGTCGAGTCGGCGTAACAGTTGCGCGTTGAGTGCGACCACGACCGTCGAGGCTGACATCAGAATCGCTCCGACCGACATCGGCAGGACGAACCCGATGGGCGCGAGAATTCCGGCGGCCAGCGGTACAGAGATCAGGTTGTATCCCGCTGCCCACCACAGGTTCTGCTTCATTTTTCGGTAGCTGGCGTCCGACAGCTCGATGACCGACAGCACCGAGCGGGGGTCGTCGCTGGCGAGGATGACCCCGGCCGAGGCGATCGCGACGTCGGTGCCGGCCCCGATCGCGATGCCCACATCGGCCTGGGCCAGGGCGGGGGCGTCGTTGACGCCGTCGCCCACCATCGCCACCTTGCGGCCTTCGTGCTGCAGTTCGGCCACCTTGCTGGCTTTGTCTTCCGGCCGTACACCGGCGAACACCCGATCGATACCGAGGTCGTGAGCGACGGTGTGCGCCACTGCTTCGGCGTCGCCGGTAATCATCACAACCTCGACCCCGCGGGCGTGCAGCACCTCGACGGCTTGGCGGGATTCCCCGCGCACCTCATCAGCAAGTTTGAGAGCTCCAATCAGCTCAGTGTCGCGGGTGACATGCAGGATGATTGCGCCGTCGGCGCGCCAGCGATCAGCGATGGCCAGTTCCTGATGGCCCTGTTCCTCGAGCATGCGGGGCCCGCCCACCCGCACTGTGGCGCCCTCGACGCGAGCGGTCACACCGACCGCCGGTGACGAGGTGAAGTCGGTGGCCGCCGGCACCGGCCGCGCGCGGTCTCCGGCAGCTGCGACAATCGCTCGCGCCAACGGGTGCTCACTGTCGGCTTCGGCGCTGGCGGCCAGGGCGAGCACGGTGTCCTCATCGACGCCGTCGGCGGCCGCGATCTCGATGACCGTGGGCTCACCCTTGGTCAGGGTTCCGGTCTTGTCGAACAGCACCGCATCCACAGTGCGCATGGCCTCAAGTGCCAACCGGTCTTTAACCAGCACGCCGCCGCGGGCGGCGCGTTCGGTGGCAATGGCCACCACCAGGGGGATAGCCAAGCCGAGTGCGTGCGGGCAGGCGATGACCAGCACGGTGATGGTTCGAATCACCGCCTGGTCGGGTTGGCCGATGACCGTCCACACGATGGCGGTGATGATCGCTGAGCCGAGCGCGAACCAGAACAGCAGCGCTGCAGCGGAATCGGCCAGCCGCTGGGCGCGGGAGGTGGAGTTCTGCGCGTCTGCCACCAGGCGCTGAATCCCGGCCAGCGCCGTGTCATCGCCGGTGGCGGTGATCTGGACCCGCAGCCCCGAGTCGGTGGCCACCGTGCCGGCCACCACCTGATCGCCGATGCCGCGGCGCACCGTGCGCGATTCTCCGGTGACCATGGATTCATCGAGCTCGGCCGAGCCGTCTACGACGCGACCGTCGGCCGGCACGCTGGCCCCCGGGCGCACGATCACCACATCTCCGACCTGCAGCTCACTGGGAGCAACCGTGGTGATCTGGTCGCCATCGACGCGTTCGGCCTCATCGGGCAACAGCGCGGCCAGCGAGTCCAGGGCCGAGGTCGTCTGGGCCAGCGACCGCATCTCGATCCAATGCCCCAACAGCATGATCACGATGAGCAGCGCCAGTTCCCACCAGAAGTCCAGTTCGTGATGCAACACACCGATGCTCGCACCCCAGGACGCCACGAAGGCCACCGTGATCGCCAAGGCGATCAACAGCATCATTCCCGGTGCACGCGACCGCAGTTCTGAATAGGCGCCTACCAGGAACGGCCGCCCACCCCAGCAGTACATCACCGTACCCAGCACCGGTGAGACCCACTTCAACACTTCACCATCGGGTAGGTCATAGCCGATGAGCATCGCGAACATGGGCGAAAAGGCCACGACCGGCACAGCCAGGGCCAGCATGATCCAGAACAGCCGCCGGAACTGCCCGACGTGATCACCATGCCCCCCATGCCCAGCGTGATCATGGTCTGCGCGGGCGCGCTCAGCATGGTGATCGTGGTGGTTGTGTGACGCTGCGGCGAGTTGGCCGTGGTGGCGTTCATCGGCGGCGTCGTGACCGACGTGCTCAGGGGAAGAGTGCTCGTTCATGCCGCTACCTTATACCCCTGGGGGGTATACGTCGAGGGGTTGGTGGGTGGAACTGTGGACGATGAGTGGGGCGGGCTGGTGAAGGCGCGCAACCGCAGGCTGTTGCTGACGACGAACACGCTGGACAACGCCATGGCGGCCCCAGCCAGCATGGGGTTGAGCAGTCCCAGCGCGGCCAGCGGTATCGCGGCGACGTTGTAGGCGAATGCCCAGAACAGGTTCATTTTGATCGTTTTCAGAGTGGTGCGTGCCAAGGCGATCGCGTCGGCGGCAGCGTTGAGGTCGCCGCGGACCAGGGTGATGTCAGCGGCATGCATGGCGGCGTCGGTGCCGGTGCCCATCGCCAGCCCGAGATCGGCGTGGGCCAGGGCAGCGGCGTCGTTGACGCCGTCGCCGATCATGGCCACAACCTTGCCGTCGGATTGCAGGTCGGTGATGACGGCGGCTTTGTCGGCCGGCAAGACGTTAGCGATGACGGTATCGATACCGACCTCAGCGGCCACGGCATCGGCGACGGTCTGGTTGTCGCCGGTCAACAGGATGGGCGTCATACCCAGTGCGGCGAGCCGGGCGATGGCGTGTGCGCTGGTGGGTTTGATCGCATCGGCGACCGCCAGGACCGCATGGGCGCGGCCGTCCCAGGCGACGAGTACGGCGGTCTGTCCGGCTTCTTCGGCGGCGGTCTGCGCCTCGTTGAGGTGAGGGTCATCCACGGCGATGCCGTGTTCGGCCAGCAGCGTCGGACGCCCGACGGTGACCACACGTCCCTGGACCAGACCGCGCACGCCTCGACCTTCGAAGTTGCGGAAGTCGTCGACCTCGTCGAGCGGCCCGACTTCGGCGGCTGCACCAGCAGCGATGGCGGCCGCGACGGGGTGCTCGGAGGCATTCTCCACCGCCCCCGCGAGGGCGAGCACGTCTTCGCGAGTGGTGGAGGGAGCAGTGGTGACCTGGACGAGTGTCATCTGTCCCGTGGTGACCGTGCCGGTTTTGTCGAGGACAACGGTGTCGACGGTTCGGGTGGATTCCAGGACTTCGGGGCCTTTGATCACGATGCCGAGTTGGGCTCCGCGGCCGGTACCGACCAGAAGTGCGGTCGGGGTGGCCAGTCCCAGAGCGCAGGGGCAGGCGATGATCAGCACAGCGACCGCGGCGGTGAACGCCGCTTGCAGGGGATAGCCGGCGCCGATCCACGCGCCGAGGACAGCGATGGCGACGGCGATGACCACCGGCACGAAGACACTTGAGATCCGGTCGGCCAGTCGCTGGGCGTGGGCTTTGCCGGTCTGGGCGCGTTCGACCATCGCGGCCATTTGCGCGAGTTGGGTGTCCGCTCCCACGCGGGTCGCCCGCACCCGCAGGTGCCCGCCGGCGTTGACCGTTCCGCCGGTCACGGTGTCGGCGGGGGCGACCTGGACTGGCATCGACTCGCCGGTGACCATGCTGGCATCGACTGCCGAGGTGCCGGACACCACCACACCGTCGCTGGCGATCTTCTCGCCGGGGCGCACATTGAACTCGTCGTCAATGGCGAGCTCGCCGATCGGGATCCGATACTGGTGGCCGTCCCTGATCACTGTGACGTCTTTGGCGCCCAGCTCCAACAAGGCCCGCAACGCCGCACCGGCGCGCCGTTTGGACCGCTTCTCGAAGTATCGGCCGGCCAGGACGAACATCGTGACCCCCGCGGCTACCTCAAGGTAGATGTTGCCTGCACCGTCAGAAGCGCTGACCGTCAGGGTGAATCCGTGGGTCATGCCTGGTTGTCCGGCGGTGCCGAAGAACAACGCATACAACGACCACAACAGCGCCGCGGTGGTGCCGACCGAGATGAGGGTGTCCATGGTGGCCGCACCGTGGCGCAGGTTGAGCAACGCGGCGCGATGAAACGGCCATGCCGCCCACACGATCACTGGCGCGGCCAACGTCAACGACGCCCACTGCCAGTAGGTGAACTGCAACGCCGGGACCATTGCCAGCGCGATCACCGGTACCGAGAGAACCACCGCACCGATCAGTCGGTGACGCAAGGCCACGAGCTCCCCGTCGTCGTCCGAAGGGTCATCGTCGGGGGCGGCACCTTTGGTGGGAGTGGCGGGCAGCGCAGCGTGGTATCCGGCCTGTTCGATGGTCTCGATCAGCAGGTGTGGGTCGACACCGGCGGGTGCGCTGACGTGAGCTTTTTCGGTGGCGTAGTTCACCGAGGCGCTCACTCCGTCGAGTTTGTTCAGTGTGCGTTCGATGCGTGCCGCGCACGATGCACACGTCATGCCCGACACGGCGAGTTCGATATCGACGGCGCCTGTCTGCTCGGCGGTGGCCGCAGGTGGGTGGATCGGAGCTGAGGTGGTCATGGGGGGTTCCTCGTTGGGTGAATGCCTCGGCGCAGTGCCCCGGGTGGCGCTGGTCAGCGAGTTAGTGTCCGGCGTGCGGATCGGCCGATGGGGCCGTGGAGTCAGGTGTCGGGGCCGGGGCGCCGGTGGGGGCGTCGAGAACGAAGGTGGCGGTATGCACAGCGCCCTGGACCTGGAAGTCGAGGTAGAGCAGATAGCGGCCCGGGGTGGGGGCGGTGGTGGCGAAGCGGACCTGTGGTCCCGCGAGTTGACCGGCAGTCGGTGCCGCGCCCTCAGGGTGAACATGCAGGTAGGCCAGGTCACCCTGACGCAGGGCCACCAAGTGACCGAAAGCGCCCAGATACGGCTGCAGGGTGGTGACCGGTTGTCCTGCTCGGCGCACGGTGACGGTCAGTTCGGACTCGACGCCCGCGCGCAGATGACCGGCCAGCCCGATGTCGAACCCGTCGACGGATGACTGTCGTGATTCGGCGGTGGGTGGGGCCGGCTGGTAGTCACCTCTGACTTCGACGGTGCTGGTGAGGGTGAGGGGTTGGCCGGTGGCGGCGGGCACGAAGTCGGCGTAGATCCGGTAGCTGCCTCCCGTCGCCCACTGCCAGGGCAGCGTCCAGCGCCCTTCGGGCGAGAGAGTGGGGTGCACGTGTCGGAAGTGGGTGCCATCCGCGCGGACGACGATCAGGTGCAGCTGCTTGTCGTGCTCGGTGGCGAAGTCGGTGACCGCGGCCCCGGCGGCGTCGAGGATCTCAAAGCTCAGCGGTGCCTGCACCCCGGACGCATGGGGTGCCACCACATTCCCCAGGATGAAGCCGGCTGCTGCCATCGAAACTCCGCGAACCTGATCGGCCCCCGGAGACGAGGCGGATGTTCGCGACTGTGGTGCAGCATTGTGATCGGCATGGGCGGACTCAGCCGGGGAGGTCGACGCCCTGTCGGGAGCGACACCAGCGGCGATGGCGTACGCCGCAGCGAAAACTATCAGCAGGGCCGCGGCGAAGACGCCGAGCTTGGTTGGAACATTCATCGCTGGATTCCTGTCATCGGTGGTGGCGACACCCACGCCGCCCGGGAGAGGCTGAAGTCGCCAGTGGGGCAGACACTTCAGCCCTTCGTCGGCTACTGCGCCAGGTGGTAGCCGGCCTCTTCGATCGCGCCGCGGATCGCGTCGGCCTCGATCGGGGCCGAGCTAGAGATGGTGACTCGCCCGCTGGCCACGTCGACGTCGACGTCAGTTACGCCGGCCAGTGCGCCGACTTCTTCACGCACCGACGCCGCGCAGTGCCCACACGTCATTCCGGAGACGATCACTGTCGATGTGCTCATGAGATGTGCCCTTTCGGTACAGCAGTGGTGCCAACGACCCTCAGGGGGTCTGTCGCTGTGGCGTCTCGCCACACCACCGTTATACCTTACCCCCCTAGGGTAATCAATGGGTTGTGGTCGACTGAGCTTCGGTGGGGGCGGCGACACTGAGCCATCCGCGGCGGTGCAACAGCAACAGGGCAGACGCCGCCGCCATGCCTATGAGGACTAGAGCGATCCACACCAGTTCGGGCATGTCGCGGGTGGTGGCCGCGCTGAACAGCCACCCGGTCGCGGCGTTGCCGAGCAGAATCCCGATCCCGACGATGGTGTTGTAGAGCCCGTAGTGGGTGGCGACAAGCGTGCCGCGGGCCAGTCCCACCACCGTGTCCATTTCGAATGGGAACACTGCTGCGGTGGCGGCGGCGAGCAGAGCTGCGGTGAGTAGCAGGGCGGCGATGTTGAGGGCGATGTTGCGCTGATGCGTTGCGGTGCTGGCGACTAGGGGCAGGAAAGCTGCAGCCATCAGCGTCATTCCCACGCTCAGGCTGCCGGTGCTGCCCCAGCGGTTGCCGAACCATGTGGTGATGCGTAGCTGGCCGGCGATGGCCACCAGACCGGTCACCACGAACATTGCGGTGACAACACTGGTGGCGAGGGTGGGGTTGTCTGCTATGCGGTCGGCATGTAGGGGCAGGGCGAGGTAGACCTGGAAGGACAGCACGTAAGAGCTGGCCATCGCCGCAGCGAACAGCAGGAATCGCCGGTTACGGACGACGCTGCGCCAGTCCTGGATGATTGAGGTGCTGCTCGGCGCCGGTGTTGTTGCGGGTAGCGCTTTGATCTGCACGAGGGTCAGGACCGCGAAAACTGCTGCCGCACAGAGAGAGGTGAGCCGGAAGTCCAGGGCGGTCAGGGCTAGTCCGACCAGCGGCCCGAGCAGGATCCCGGCCTGGTAGAAGACGTTGAACACGGCGAATGCTTCGATGCGGCGCTCACCGGCGTCGGCGGCCAGGTAGGCCCGTACGGCGGGGTTGAACAGCGCCCCGGCGAATCCCGTTGCCGCCGAGGCGATCAGGATCGCCGGCAGCGAACTGACCAGGGCCAGTAGGACGAATCCGATGACCCTCATCAGGCATCCGGCGATGATGAGCGGTTTGTAACCCCAGCGGTCAGCGAGTGTTCCCCCGATCAGGAACATGCCCTGTTGGGAGAAGTTGCGTACCCCCAGGACCAGGCCCACTGCCCATGCGGCCAGGGCCAGCGGGCCGGCGAGGTAGGCGGCGAGGTAGGGCATGAGCATGTAGAAGCCGAGATTGATGGTGAACTGATTGACCATCAGCACTTGGCTGGGGCGATCGAAGCTGCGGAAACTGCGGTAGAGGCGTCGCATAGATCAGCTCGTGGGCTCGGCGTGCGGCACGCAAGTGGGGTCGATGATGGTAGGGCACCGCGTCCAGCTGCTCGCGACCTGAGTGAGCGGATCGCTGATGGTGCGGGGTTCAGTGGGCGGCGCCGGGGCGCCGATCAGGTCGTGAGCGCGGCAGTACTCATCGTTGTAAATGGTTCCGTAGTAGCGAGCGGGGCCATCGGGGAACACCGCCGCGATGCGCGTATCGGCCGAACGAGTACGCGCCAGCCAGCCCGAGACCAGGGCCACCGCGCCCACGCTCCAGCCGCCGGTGGCGTAATGCGTGGCGGCCAGGGTGCGACATGCCCAGACTGCCTCGGCCGGCGCCACCCAGTGCACCTCACTGAACTGGTCATAGGCAACGTTACGGGGGTAGATACTCGAGCCGAGTCCCCGCATAATCCGTGACTGTGCCGGCTGGCCGAAAATCGTCGAGCCAATGGTGTCTACGCCCACAACCTCCAGCTCAGGGTTGAACTGCCGCAGAGTATGAGCCACACCGGCTGAGTGCCCACCGGTGCCCACCGAGCACACCAGCACATCGATATGTCGCAGCTGCGCGATCAACTCCACACCCAACGAGCTGTAACCGGTCACGTTGTCGGGGTTGGAATACTGGTCGGGACACCACGCAGCCTCGTCGCGCTCGAGCAGGGTGCGCACGCGGTCGCGGCGGGCTTGTTGCCAACCCCCGACCGGATGGGGATCGCTGACGACATCGACCTGGGCGCCGTATGCGGCGAGCATCTGCCGCAAGATCGGTTCCAGTCCTGGATCGGTCACCAAGGTCACCGGATGCCCGAACACGATGCCCGCTAAAGCCAGGCCTAATCCCAGTGTCCCACTAGTTGATTCGATGATCCGCGCCCCCGGGGCCAGCTCTTCACGGGCGCGGGCGCGTTCCACCATGTGCAGCGCAGGCCGGTCTTTCATACCACCGGGGTTGAAGCCTTCCAGCTTGGCCCAGAAGCCGCGCCCGTGCTCGGCGAAGGGTTCCTCGATGCGCAACACCGGGGTGCCGCCCACCAGCTGACGACTCAGCCCAGCACGGGGCGACGCGGCTTCGGCGGGGAAGGTACTGGCGAATGGATCACTGGTGGTGAGGCTGTAGGAGACAGTCACACGGGCATCCTCTGCGTTGTTGAACAGGACGCCGCCGGGCAGAAATCAGATCATCAGTGTGAGAGGGAACTGTGTCGTAACGTTCCACCCGGCGACACCGCCACCTTGCCCACCGAACCTCAAGGCTGATCGGCAGCGTGGATCAAGATCTGCTCAAGAATGCCCACGAGGTTGGATGATCGTGTAGACCACCGCCACCATAGGAGCGTGCCCCAAGATCGCAACGTCGTCGACGACCTCCATATGCCGGTGGTCCGACCACCGCACGGTCTGCACGCCCTGGTGATCGAAGATGAGCCCGACATTGCCGAAGTCGTTGCTGACTACCTGCAGCGCAGCGGATTCACGGTCACCGTTGCGCCCGACGGCCAGGAGGGAGTCGCCGCCGCACGCACGGCGAGTCCGGCAGTAGTCATCCTCGACCTGGGCTTGCCGTCACTCGATGGCGTCGAGGTCTGTCGACAGTTGCGCACCTTCACCAACGCCTACATCGTGATGGTCACGGCCCGCGCGGACGAAGTCGACACAGTCGTTGGCCTGTCGGTGGGGGCCGATGACTACCTCACGAAACCATTTCGCCCTCGTGAGCTGATGGCGCGCATCGACGCCATGCTGCGCCGACCACGGCCGACCCCAACCGGCGAGTCGCACCCGCGGACGATAGGGGAGCTCACCCTCGACCCCCAGGGTCGTGAAGTCCAGGTGCAGAGCACACCCGTGGAGCTGACTCGGACTGAGTTCGACGTTCTCGAAGCGCTCACGCGGCGGCCCGGTGTTGTGTTCAGTCGAGAGCAACTGCTCACCGAAATCTGGGGACCCGACTGGGTCGGCGATGCCCACGTCGTCGAAGTCCATGTCGCCAGTCTGCGCCGCAAACTCGGTGACAGCGCCGTAGCCGGCCGATTCATCCGCACCGTTCGCGGAGTGGGCTACCGGATGGGTGACGGCCAACCTCGAGGAGCCAGCGATGAACGATGAACGTCGACGGTTACGTATCCCCGGCAGCTTCGGCTCCCGGCTCATGCTCGCTCAAGCTATCGTCATCGCCGGCGGCGGCATCAGCGTCGCGATCGTGGCACTATTCGTGGCTCCACACACCTTCCACGACCACCTCGGCCAAGCTCGCCTCGAGCCAGGGTCAGTTCAGGCCGACCATGTCGAAGCCGCGTTCACTTCCTCGATCGTCGTCTCAATGTCTGCCGCATTGATCACCTCGACGATCCTGGCCACGGCCGTCAGCTGGTTCCTGGCTCGCCGCGTACAACAGTCAGTCGCCAGTGTCGCCCGCTCAGCCGTGGCTATTGGCGCCGGCAACTACCGCACGCGCGTACCCGATCGCCAGCTCGGCACCGAGTTCACCCAGCTCAGCCGAGCTATCAACCAACTTGCACAACGGCTGGATTCACAAGACGACATCCGTAAGCGGATGCTGTCAGACCTTGCCCACGAACTGCGCACCCCACTGACCACCATCGGCGCGATCACCGACGCCATCGAAGACGGAATCCGGGCTCCCGACTCACAGACCTTTGACGTCGTGCGCACCGCCACCACCCGCCTGCAGCGTCTCGCCGAGGACATCGCGACCGTATCCAGCGCCGACGAGCATCAGATGCCCCTCCACCCGGCGACGATCACTGTCAACGAACTGCTCATCGCGACCTACGAAGAAGCCGCCGACCTGTTCACCGACGCCAAAGTCACGCTAGGCATCGTCACCACCGCCGCGCGCGTACACATCCATGTCGACGCCGAACGAATGAGCCAAGTACTGCTCAATCTGCTCACCAACGCGCTGCGACACAGCTCCCCGGGCCAGCGAGTCGTAGTGAAAGCCGACACCGCCCCGGCACACGCGGTGCGCATCAGCGTCGTCGACTGCGGTGACGGCATTCCCCCTCAACACCTTCCACACATCTTCGACCGCTTCTACCGCACCGACTCCTCACGCACCAGAGACGCCGGCGGCAGCGGAATCGGCCTCACCATCGCCCGCTCTATCGTCGAAGACCATGGGGGCACCTTGCTCGCCGAAAGCCTGGGAGCCGGACACGGAGCCACCTTCACCATCACGTTGCCGACCACCACCCGACGTCACATCCACCGCAGCACCCCTGGAACCGAATTCTCCGTGGCCTTCAAACACCGCCCGCGTCGCGGCGCTGCCGATGCGCTCCAACGGGACCAAGCTACTAACTGAGGTAGTCCGTCGTAAGATTGACCCGCATCTAGAGATGGTGGGTGAAAATGACTGGGCTGGGTTCACTGGAACGCGCAGTGATGGACGTGCTGTGGTCAGCCGGTGCGGCGATGTCGGTGCACGACCTAGTCGAGGAACTCCACGACCGCGAACCGGCCTACACCACAGTGCTCACCGTCGTCACCAACCTGCACAAAAAAGGGTTCGTCGGTCGAGAAAAAGTCAGCCGCGCCTACCGGTACTTCCCCATGCAGACCCGTGAAGAGGCCACCTCACGCACCTTGCGTCAAGTCCTCGACGCCAGCGGGGACTCCGCGGCAGTACTGATGCACTTCGCCCAGACCGTGACACCCGCCGAGCGTGAAGTGCTCAGCGAATACCTCACCCTTAAACCTCGCCACACCCGCGGCGGCGGCACCAAAGCCTAAGCCATAGAAACCCTCCGACAAGGGAAACTCCGGCGAGGCCCAGGCCCGACTACTCAACCGGTCGCGCGCCCCTTGACTGCTGGGAGTAGACGCGCCACCAGCGCACCGGCCACACCCGCAGCGAAGGCCGCAGCACTCAGAGCCGACACCCAGTCGTGCACATCCACAGCGGTCAGCACCCGCAGCTCAACCGGATCACCGCGCCCGACTCCTGAGCGGGGGTCGGATGGCACGAGATCCGACGTTCGGAGCAGCATCACCAGCCAGAACGCGGCCACCGCCTCAAACATCACCACAGCAAGACCCACCGCACGGGAGATCGTACGGGCAGGACCGCGCGGGCCGAACCGACCCGCACGCCGCACCGCGACACCGTCAGTCATGCCTCACCACCTCCCCGCACACCCGCATCACACCCCACTTCTACTAACCACCTTCGTATTTTGTGGCCATCGGGCGTGGGCGCCGGGAACGAGGGTCTCGAAGCAATCACCACAGGAGGCCGGCCGGGCCAGGCGGAAGACTATCGCGGCCACCAGACCGAAAATCGCGATCACACTGCCAGTACGGACCCACCTCGGGGGTCGATTGAGCTCGGCCCTCAACGCCAGTTCGGCAATCGGATCAGCAGGCACCACACCACCCTCGATCGGCCCGCCCGTGGCGGCGAACACGATGAACACCCACATCGCCGAGGCCATCCACACGAGCGAGTCCACCATCACCGCCAACGACGCGCCGTGCAGACGAGCAGAAAACAGCATGAACGCCCCAACACAGAGCAGCGCCAACACGATCGCCGCCGCGAAAAAGCCCTGGGGAGCAACCACCATCACGCCGCCGGCCGCACTCACAGCAAGCGCACTCGAAACGAGCGCCCGCCAAGCCTCCCCACCTCGACCCGGCCGACGGGCAGCGGCGACACCACACGCTACGACCGCACCGAACAGCCCCAAGAGTGCCCCTTGGGCCACAACGCTTGCGATCACCGCACCTCCAACAGCCATCTTGAAACTATTCCAAATAGTAGTTCAGATGAGCCGGAGGACGCTGAGCGGAGGGGGAGCAGCTCTACCCCATGGATGGACCGAGGCCTCCCGAGGCGAGGAACCCTGGGCCGCTCGCTCGGGGTCGCAGTCCTCGGCAGCGTCGGAACAGCGGCCTATCGCAGCAGCATCGAGTCCTCCCTTCCCGACAATCTGCCCGCCGACGCAGCAGCCGCGGCCTCCGACAGCATCGACGGCGCGCCCACCTACGCCGACGAACTGCCCGGAGCGCTCGGGCAACAACTGTGGCGCATCGTTTCGTCACTGGTGACGAATCATGCAGCGCGGCAACATGAACTGGTAACGAGACGTGTTGAAGTGGGACGAGTCGCCATCCGGTATGCAGAGGCACATCGTTGGTTACCCGAAGCCTCGTTACGGCGCGGCCCT
>NZ_JBEXMX010000099.1:0-17794 GCF_040610755.1 Gordonia sp. NPDC003585
ACCAGCATCTCGGGAGGCCCGCCCTCTCCGGCGGAGCCACACGGGGTGGGGAATTCAGATGAGCATCACTGGGGAATTTCGATGAGCGCCGTCAGTCGCGAGATACCTTGAGCCGCTGCGTCACCATCGCCAATGATGCGACGATGCCGCCGATGAGAAGAAGTGCCACAGACACCCCGAGAAGGCGAAGTTCGAGCTGCGAGGATTGCGACGATTTGTATTCGTTGAGTGCGACGACCGCTGCGATCGCCGAGAAGCATGCAGTGACCATCTGTTTGGCGAAGGCAACGACGGTGGTGTTCTCGGCGGCTTGCAGTTGCGCTACGAGCTTGACCTGTCGCTTATCGTCGCTGCCGAGAGGTTCAGTGTCTAACTGATCTACTTCAGACATCCCTCACCGCCTCAACCTTGAATGGCCGCGCCCGGCCGGGCGGTGGCCTGAACGTCGCCACGAGCTCTTTGCCGTCGACGGGGCATCGATACCTGAGCTTTGTGCGTCCGGCGGGAGCCGAACCGAAGGTTCCACCCGCGGAGCCCACCACGAGGACGTGGGTGTGTTCTTCGCCGTTTCGGCATCTCACGCTAATCTCAAAGGGCTAACTGGATTTCATCACGACATCCCCGTCTGTGCTGGTGGACAAATCGGTGGCCAGATTTACCGTAACGCAGGTGGCGTGGCATTCGGCTGCACGTAGGTTCCGTGAATGACCATCGTCAGGAGAAAATCAACCGCCCGATCTCGACGGCTGTCTGTTGTATCTGTGGCGTCTCGGATCTCGCGCCGTGCGCGGCGAGAATGCCTCCGCCGGTGCTATGGAACACAACGCCGTTCGAGTGCGCGGTCGCGAAACAGACCACGGCGATCACGAGGAAGATGAGACCGAGGACGATCACGAACCGACCGAGTTCCGAGTAGCTGCTGAAAAAGAAGAACAGTGCCATCCCCAGAGAAGAGAGTCCGTACAGGACGCGTCTCGTCGACGTCGCACTGCCACTGGTGACATTCGAGATATGGCGTAGCGGAGCCTCTTCCAGCAGGTAGCCGCTGGGGATGACGCCGAACAGTTGGTGTGGACGGTGCACCATCACGCGGCGATCGGTGATGGTCACCGTCGTCTTGAGGTGCGTGAGGATCATGTGCGGCGTGAATTGTGTTTGAAATCGGACGCTTTCGCCCATGACGAGCGGGGTTTGGATGGGTGCGGTCATCGTCTCTGCCTTTCGGGGTGGTGGCTCACGAGATGTAGACGGTGGTTCCTTCGGGTGAGGAGGTGTCGCTGATGTACTTGCCGAAGCAGTGGTCGCGGTCGAAGCCTTGCTGCACGCACCAGGCGGCGGCCGCGGCGCCCGACGCAAAGGTCTGCTCGGTCACCGTGATCCACCAGTTGTTCACGGTGAACACTGGCCATTCGTTGCTCCAGAGGAGTCGCGTTCCGCCGAAGCGCGCGTTCAGGGCTGCGAACTCGTCGAGGATGTCGGTGTACTGCCACGTCTTACCGTCGGTGAAGAGGCCTGGCTGTTTGGCGCTGAGTTGGGCATGCCATCGGTTGTTGCCGCTCCCGAGGATCACCGGCCGATAGTGCGTGACCTGCGCCCGAAGGCTCTGCCCCGATGCCTGTTCCGGGCTCGCACCAGCCGGCACGTAGGTGGCATCGGGTTTTAGGCTGACAGCGGCGTACTCGGTGGCCGACTGAACCTGGGGGACGCTGTCCATGCCGACAGTATCGACAGTCGTCGTGAGGGCAGACGGCTCGATGGTGTCAGGCAGCGCGTAGAAGCTGCCCGGCGGGAAAGTGAACGTGATCGACCGTCGCTGGCCGTCCGACGGCGGAATCCCGACGGGCTTGACCGACAGATCGAAGCTCCCTGCAGCCACCAGACCCGTCGGCGAATTCACGACGACCCGCGTCGCCGAGTTCGACAGCACATCCCCGGTATCGCACGAACTCGACGCCGACGTCGTGACCGCCAGGCCGGCGTCGGTGAGCGCAGTGGATACGACGGTGAGGTTCGGGGGAGTGCTGCACGTTGTGTACGTGTCCGGCATCGACGGTTGGCCCGCGGCATTGCGGTCCGATTGGTCGTCCTTGGCCCCGCCGCCGAACAGCAGCCACGCGACGACGGCTACGGCGATCACCAGCACCACGGCTGCGGCGCTCAGGCCGATCAGTGCACCCGACCGAGGCGCGGGTGCCGGCGCGGGTTGCGGCCAGCCAGTCGGTGGCGACGGATAAGGAGTCGGCTGGGCATAGTGGTATGACGCAGAAGGTGGCATCGCGGGCGGTGGCCGCACAACAGCCTCGGTCCGCTGATCTTCGACGAAGGGCGCGACGGTGGTCTCTTTCGTGAGCGACACCGTGGAATTGTCGTTGCCGATGACAGTCGACGGATCGACGACCGTGGTCACCTCGTCTTCGGTGGGCAGATCGTCGGCCGGCAGCGGTACTGGCGTTGTCTGCTCTGGGCGTTCATTCGGTTGAATGACGGTCGATGTCGAGGAGTTCGACGCTGGGCTCCAGCCCATCCAGTCGAGTGTCAGGCGTGACGGCCTACTCGAATCACCATGCACTGCATTATTGTCCGCATCAGTACCCATGGCCGTTCCTCGGTGCGCGCATGGCGGATCCTGCTTGATCGATGTGGCGGACAGATGCAGGGGAGTATGGCAGGCGTACCGCTCGCATGAGCGAGATCTGACACTGATCGATTGTCTGAATGACAGTCAGGTGAAGATCAACCGTCCGATCTCGACGCCTGACTGTTTGATCTGTGGAAGCTCGGATTTCGATCCACGCGCTGCCAGCACGCCAGTACCGGTGCTATGGAAGAAGACGCCGTTAGAGTGCGCGGTCACGAACAGCGCGATGGCAATCGCGAGCACACCAGGCCGAAGAGAACAGCGAGGACGCCAAGCATCGCGCTGCTCGAGAAGTAGAAGAACGCGAATGCCAGACACATAAGCCCGTACGAGATGTCGCCGTGGATGTCGCACTGCCACTGGCGATTTGCGAGACATGGCGGAGCGGGATCTCGTCCTGCAGATAGCCGCTGGGATGACGCCGAACAACTGATTTGGGTAATGGACGACCACCTGTTGGTCGGTGATCGTCATCGTGGTCTTCAAGTGGTTGAAGATCACGTGCAGCGTGAACTGCGTCTAAAAGCGGACAGCTTCGCCTTCGCGAGGGCGGCGGGCCGAGCGGGTCATCGACTGGCTCTTTCTCGAGTAGTGGAACGCGAAATGCTAAGGCACCCCGAAACGGTATCGTCGTGACACGTGCGCCTGGAGTTCTTGGGGGATGAGAAGCAATGCAAAGCGAAAGTCCTTAGTTGTTCCCACAGCAACGATCTGTCAATGGCCATGTTGAGGTCCCCGCTGGTGGCCAGGTGAAAGTCCCCGCCCTGTGCGGTTTGGTTTAGTGGTTGGGGGCTCCGTTCGGTGGGTCATGCGGTAGGAATCACCGTCGGTGATGACGGTGGTGGCGTGGTGTAGGAGCCGGTCGAGGATGCTGACCGCGGTGGTGTGTTCGGGTAGGAACCGGCCCCATTTCTCGAAGGGCCAGTGGGAGGCGATGGCCAGGGAGCGGCGTTCGTAGGCGCCGGCGACGAGCCGGAACAACAGCTGGGTTCCGGTGTCGTCCAGCGGTGCGAATCCCATTTCATCGACGATGATGAGGTCCTGGCGGAGCAGGGTGTCGATGATTCTGCCGACGGTGTTGTCGGCCATGCCGCGATACAGGGTTTCGACGAGGTCGACGGCGGTGAAGTAGCGCACTTTGTGTCCGGCGTGCACCGAGGCGATCCCGAGTCCGATCAGGGTGTGGCTTTGCCGGTGCCGGCGGGCCCGATGATCGCCAGGTTATGTTGGGCGCGTACCCATTCCAATGATTCCAGGTAGGCGAAGGTGTTCGCCGGTATCGATGAGGCGGCCACATCGAAAGACTCCAACGTTTTGGTGACGGGGAACCCGGCGGCTTTGAGGCGGTTGCGGATGTTGGAGGCGTCTCGGGCGGCGATCTCGGCCTCCACCAGGGTGCGTAGCAGTTCTTCGGGGGTCCAGCGTTGGGTTTTCGCGGGTGCGTGGCCGGTCGCCTTCGGGCTTCTCGGCGCCGCGATCACGGCACTCGTTCTCGAACTGGCCGGCTTCTATCGACCCCGGCTGACTCTCTCGGCTCTCGACGACATGCCGCGGCTGGCCGGGTGGTCGTTGATCACGTCGGGGGTGTTGTTCGCCATCGGCCGTCAGGGCGTCAGCCATGAAAAGGTCGCGCTCTACGCGACGATCGTGTTCGGCGCCTTGCTGGTGGTTCGCGTTGTGTACTACGCGATGGTTCGCCGTCGGCGACGGGCGTCGTCGCACAATCGGCTTCGTGCTGCCATCGTCGGTGGCGGCGTGGTTGCGGTCGAGTTGATCGAGAGCACTCTGGAGCAGCCCGAGCTCGGAGTGGACGTGGTATTGGCGGTCAGCGACGACCCGATGCCGGAATTGTCCGGTACTGGTGTGCCGATCGAGTCGGGTGTCACCGAGATCCGAAAGTTGGCCATTGCCAACGATCTCGATGCGGTGATCGTCTCGTTCAGCTGCTTCCCGGACTCGCGGCTGGTGGGACCATTACGTGAGTGTGACGAACTGGACTGCGAGATATTCCTTGTGCCTAGGCTTTTCGAGATGGTCTCGCTGTCGTGGGAGATGGATCGAATCCACACGATTCCCCTGATCCGGATGCGTCGAGACGCACTGCGCACCTGGTCGTGGAAGGTGAAGCGCATCTTCGACGTCGTGGTGGTGGCCACCGCCCTGTTCTTGCTGAGCCCGGTCTTCGCGGCGACCGCTCTCGCCGTCTACCTCAGCGATCCGGACGCCCCGATCATCTTTCGTCAGAAGCGAATCGGCCGCGGTGGCCGACTGTTCGACGTCCTCAAGTTCCGGTCGATGCGACCCATCGAAGCCGGTGTTTCCGATGCGGAATGGCAACCCAGCGAGGCCGATCGGATCGGGCGCGTCGGGCGAGTCATTCGGAAGACCTCCCTCGACGAACTGCCGCAGCTGTGGAATGTGTTGCGCGGCGACATGTCGCTCGTCGGGCCACGCCCAGAGCGTCCACACTTCGTCGAACAGTTCGAGACCTCCATCCCCAGCTATCGCGACCGGCACCGGGTGGGTGTCGGACTCACCGGCTGGGCGGCCATTCACGGGCTCCGCGGCGACACCAGCATCGAAGACCGTGCGCTCTACGACAACTTCTACATCGAGAACTGGAGTGTGTGGCTCGATGTCAAAATTCTGATCCGAACAGTTGGATCAGTGTTGCGCGGCACCGGCAGTTGAGCCTCGGTTGCACCCGCCTGCAGGGGTTGGTCGGTTATGATCCGCCGCATGACGGCAACGGTCGGGAACAGCGACGACATCGTGCTGTCGGTCGCGATCGATCCGATGCGTTGCGCGGTGACGGCCTACGGCCGAGAAGCGGTGGTCTTTGCGGCCGGCCAGGTCATCGACCGGATCTATCGAGGGTTCGGAGTCGAAGCCGAGTTCGTGCGTCGTTCGTCGCTGGAGTGCCAGATTCGAATCGGCGGCCATCCCGACAGAGCCGAATTCATTAGGAAGGCAAATGGAATCCTCGGCGCGCACGTGGTCGAGACCCGCGAACACACCTACTTCATCGAGACGTGCATCGGTGTGGCGATCGGTGCCGATTTTCCTTCGGGGCCGACGGCGGACAACCTAGTCGAGTACGCCGACGCCGCGTTGTGTTCGGCGCTCAGTCGCCGGTTCATCGTGGCGTATGCGGGGCCGACGGTCGCCGAGTCGGTGCGCGGCGATGTCGACCTGGCCTGCCGAATGAAACTCTCGGACGACGAGGACTTCTTCGTGGTCTACCAACCGCTGGTGGACCTGCCGGATCGGCGCGTCCTGGGCTATGAATCCTTGCTGCGGTGGCGAACTCCTGAAGGGATCGTATCGCCGGACGTGTTCATGTCGGTCGCTGAGAGCACCTCGATGATCGTGGGGCTCGGGCGGCGCTCGATTCGTGAAGCGGTGAGTGCGCTCGCGACAGACATCACCCCGCGACACGGTCCGGACGCGTTCATCAGTATCAACTTGTCGACCCAGCAGCTCTACGACCAAGGCATCGCTGACTATGTCGTCGGACTCGTCGACGAGTTTGGCATTCGCGCGCAACAGATTTGGATCGAAATTCGCGAGAACGAGGTCATCAACCTCGATTCGATCGCGGCAGATGCGATCGAGCAGTTGCACTTGGCGGGATGTCGTATCTGTGTCGACGATCTCGGTTCGGGCTTCTCGGCGTTGAGTTACCTGCGTGATCTACCGGTGGACGTGCTCAAGGTCGACCGGTCGCTGATCGCCCGTCTCGTCGATGACGCGGGCATCAATCGTGCTGTGGTGCAGGCGATTTGCGACATGGCACGGGCCGCGGGAATCCAGACCGTGGCCGAAGGTGTCGAGGACGCGGCCCTACTGCCCGAATTGGCGTCCCTCGGATTCGACGTCGGGCAGGGCTTTTTGTTCGGCCGTCCTGCGGACTCGCCGTCTGCGTGACTTTTCGTCAGTAGTAGTACGGGAACGCATCCCAGTCGGGAGATCGTTTCTGCAGGAACGCGTCTCGTCCCTCGACGGCCTCGTCGGTCATGTACGCCAATCGGGTCGCTTCGCCCGCGAAGACCTGTTGGCCCATCAGCCCGTCGTCGGTGAGGTTGAAGGCGAACTTCAACATGCGTTGTGCGGTAGGGGATTTCCCGTTGATCTTGCGTCCCCAATCGATGGCGGTCTGCTCGAGGTCGGCGTGGTCGACGACGCGATTGACCGCGCCCATGCGGTGCATGGTCTCGGCGTCGTAGGCCTCGCCGAGGAAGAAGATCTCACGCGCGAACTTCTGGCCGACCTGCTTGGCGAGGTACGCGCTGCCGTATCCGGCGTCGAAGGAGCCGACGTCGGCGTCGGTCTGCTTGAAGCGGGCGTGCTCGCGCGAGGCGAGGGTGAGGTCGCAGACGACGTGCAAGGAGTGTCCGCCGCCGGCCGCCCAGCCGTTGACGACGGCGATGACGACCTTGGGCATGGTGCGGATCAGGCGCTGGACCTCGAGGATGTGCAGGCGTCCGCCCTCGGCTTTGACGCGGGCCTCGTCGACGGTGTCGGCGGTTGCCGCGGCGACGTCGTCGTCGTGGGTGGTCGAGTACTGGTAGCCGGAGCGTCCGCGGATGCGTTGGTCGCCGCCGCTGCAGAATGCCCAGCCGCCGTCTTTGGGGCTGGGGCCGTTGCCGGTGAGGAGGATGGTGCCGACGTCGGGGGAGCGGCGCGCGTGGTCGAAGGTGCGGTACAGCTCGTCGACGGTGTGCGGGCGGAACGCGTTGCGGACTTCGGGGCGGTCGAAGGCGATGCGGACGATGCCGTTGGCCCGACCCTCGCCGACGTGGCGGTGATAGGTGATGTCGGTGAGGTCGGCGAAACCGGGGACCACCGCCCACTGGGTTGCATCGAACGGGTTCGGGCTGGTCGCGTCGGTCATG
Source organism: Gordonia sp. NPDC003585 (assembly GCF_040610755.1). Classification (NCBI taxonomy): domain Bacteria; kingdom Bacillati; phylum Actinomycetota; class Actinomycetes; order Mycobacteriales; family Gordoniaceae; genus Gordonia; species Gordonia sp. NPDC003585. Next base: position 7,534 of record NZ_JBEXMX010000099.1, read on the forward strand.
AACTCACCCTAATGCTCCAGTATCGGGCGCGGGAAACCGCAGGTGAAGCCGTCAATCCTTTGTTCGGACGACTTCTTTCTGGCACCCTGGACTGCGTGAGTACCTGGGCGATCGTGCTGGTCGTCGTGGCGGCGTGGATCGTCGTCTCCATCGTGGTGGCGCTCGTCGTCGCCCGGGCCATCAAGATTCGCGACGAGAAGGAGCGCGGCCCGAGCTTTGTGCCGGACTACGTGCCCGACGACGCGCCTTCACGCGGCCCCGGAACGGACGGCTGAGCGCCTCTTATACGGTTGAGCGGTGAGCGACGCGAACGATGCCCCCGCCGAAGTCGAGGATCCCCACGAGGGAGGCTTCCGTGCGCACACCGCGATCACCACGACGCGTGGCGGCCCGCGATACGCAGAGTTCAGCGAACAGGTGCGCGCGCTCATGGACAACGCGCGCTACGCGTGCCCCGAGGAGGGGCTCACCGACGAACTGATCGATGAGCTCGCCGCGATCAACGCGAAGCTTGCCGCCGTCCGGATCGACGAGTGGCATTCGCCGGCCGGCACCCGCATCGACCTCCCGTCGCGCGGCAACATCACGCTGCCGCCCTACACGGTCGACAGCTACAGCGAAGAAGGTGTGCACGCCACCCTCACATTCCGCGATTTCCACCTCGGCGGCAACAACGCCGCGCACGGCGGACACATCGCGGTCGCCTTCGACGACCTCGCCGGTTTCGCGTCGGCGGTCGCCATCCAGGGCGTCAGCCGCACGGCCTATTTGACCGTGCAGTATCGCTCGATCACGCCGCTGAACAAGCCGCTGCAGTGTCACACCTGGGCCGACAAGATCGATGGCCGCAAGGTGTACCTCAAGGGCACCTTGCACGACGGCGACCGACTGTGCGCCGAGATGGACGGACTTTTCATCAAGCTGAATCCAGGTCAACCGTAAGGGTTTCACGTTCCCGCCGCGATGACACCGGTGACGGGTGCTGGCTGGATAATGCCGTCCGGTGTCCTGAGTGGTGTCATCCGTACGGACTCTTATCGGTTCATTTATGTCCCCGGAATGGGGGACTCGTTGTTCGGATTTGTAGTTAGGCGACGAAAGTAGTTCGCGGGGAACGTCTTTCGTTTTCGGAAATTGGTCCGAACGGGCGACATTGCCGGTACTCAATCGATCGTTGGTTCCTGCTAACTTCTGAGTCACCCGATCTCCTGGGAACCTCTCTCGACCGAATCGTTGGGGCCTTTCATGACGAAGTCGTCTGTTCGGAAATTCACTCGTACTCGCCGCATCGTGGCGTCGTCAGGGATCGCGGCCGCCCTGTTGGCCGTCGCTCCGGTGGCCGTCTCGGCTGCGGAGGATTCGCCCAGCGGATCGCCCTCGGGGAGCGACTCCTCCTCGGAGTCCGCTGATTCACAACAAGATTCGAGCTCCAAGACCGACGACGACGGCGACTCGGCGAATAAGGATGACGACGGTGATTCGCCGAAGAAGGACGACGCCGGCAACGAGTCCGGTTCTCCGGGTTCTCCGTCCGGCGACAAAGAACACGGTGATGAGAATGCAGATGACGAGGCCGAACCGGCCGAGAAGTCCGAGACTCCGCCCGAGAACACCACCGCTCCCAAGGTTGCGGAGACCACGCCCGACGTGACGCAAACCGAGGTCACCACCCCCGCTCGTCGGACGCCCTCGCTATTGCCTCGCCCGCACAAGACCTACACCGTGCCCGGTCTCTCCACACCTGATCACGATCGTGACTCCGGCGATGCACCGCCGAAGTCACGGAAGGTTGCTGATCCGGTGGACGTCGCGGCGCCGGTGGTTGCTGCGACGCCCGCCGTCGCTCCCGTTGGATTGGATCTTGGTGAGTCCAAGTCCGAAACCGATTACATCACAGCGCTTCCCGTCAAGGTGAAAGACGGCAAGGACGGAATCCTGAGCGCGTTCACCAGCGCAACGGGCAAGGGCGGATTGATCCTGCTGAACCAGAGCGCGGTGGTTCTCGGTGTGTTGAACCGGCGGTCGCGGGGTGATGGCTCGGACTACCTCGGTATCCTCGGACCGGGTGAGAGATTGACGCTGCCGACGCAGGTCGTGGCCACCGGGTCGTTGGGTAAGCACACCTGGGACGACGAAGCAGACGGCGTCGAACTGAACGAGCCTGTGGTGCAGTCGTTCTTGTCGCGGTCGGTAGTGGCGTTCGATGTGGTCGTGCCGGATGCGGTGGATGAGGGAAATCTCTTCTACGACAATGGGGATGCCGACTTCACGCTGATCTCCGGTGCCGAATCCTACGTTCCCAACGCCATCGCGGGTGATCCCGTGGCCGCGGGTGTCACCTACCGGGCGTCGGACGACGGCTCCACGGTCACCATCACCAACAACGGGACGAATCCCATCGCCATCGGTGACAGTGCATCGTCGAGTCCGGGGTCGGTGGTGATCGTCGAACCGGGTGGTAGCGCGGACTTCGCAACGTCGAATACCCAGATTCTCGTTGTACAGGGGCAACGTGTTGGCGCAGATGGCGTCACCCCGGAAGCTGGTGGAACGCCGGTGGTGCTCGGTCAGATCGACGTCGCCGCATCGTCGATCGTCACGACGGCCGAGGCTGTCGAAGACGTCAACGGGAACTCGATTCCCAATGCGGCACTCCAAGACTGGGCGGGCCTGGACCCCGACGACCGATTCCTCGACGGCGCTGACGATCCTGCCCCGACCGAAACTGTCACATTTGAGAGTGCCGATGGAGTCACCTACGAGGTGGCTGAAGATGGCTCGACCATCACCTTCCACAACGACTCCGGCCGCGATATAGGTGTCATTGCGGTCAACCTGGCCAACCAGGGACCGGTTGGTGACGGAATCTACGTGATCGGTGCCGGCGACTCGGCAGTCTTGCCGGTACCCGCGGACGCGACCTATTACATGGTGCAGGCGGACCGAACGACGAGTGGTCCTGTAGTGCTTGGTGCCGTGCTCTCGTTTGATGGGCAGACGGCGAGCCCTCCGTTCGGCGCAAGCCCGCCGATCAAGACCGTGGAGCAGGCGTCCGTGGATCCGGACAATGACTACGTCGACCCGTACGACGCGGACTACGAAGCGGTCCCGACCAACACAACGGTCGCGGACTGGTACCACGAGGGCGTCTACTACTCCCGCGACGACAGTTCGGTCACCATCCACAATGACAGTGACCGATCAGTAGGCGTCGTGGTCACGAGTGGCACCACCTGGCAGTTAGATGTCATTGAGTCGGGCGGTGAGAAGACCTATGTGCCTTCGGGAGTCGACAACCCGACCTTCCTGTATGTGCAGGCACCACGACGAGACGACGGATCGGCGGCACCGTACGGGTACGTCGGGATCAACTTCGACGGCACCACGACGCAGGTTGTCTCCGGCGATCTCAACTCTTCGGACAACATTGCCGCGATGGGAACCAACAAGTGGGTCGACCCGGATCCTTCGAACAACTACTGGGACCCGCGAGACGATGACCCCCTTGCCATTGCGAACTCCGTGTATCCGGCGAACGGTGTTTACGGCTCGCTGGGGGATGTCGGAGTTGCAGCGGACGTCAACCCGGGAACCGGTAGCGTCACCATTTCCAATGACGGCGACGAGAATCTGGTGGTCCTCGTGTACTCACAGGACGGTGAGTACGAATTCGTTCCGCTTCCCGCGGGAGGATCGGGCCAATTCGTGGCAGACACCAGCCACGTCTATCTCGTACAGGGCGCCCGGAACGATATGGGCCAGCCCGTGATTTATGGATTCGTCGGTGCTGGGGCGTCCGGTGTCCAGGTCTTCGACGGCGACGACCTCGTCGGTACTTCCACGCCTACAGGTCATTACACGGGGACCGTTGACTCGACATTGTCAGGCACCATCCAGTACCAGCCGCTCTCGTTGCCGGCGCACGGCACTGTCACGGTTGATCCGCAGACCGGAAACTACCTGTACGTGCCCGGAGACGGTGTCGAGCATGACGCCGCCGGGGACGGGCCGAAGACCGACACGTTCGCAATCCTTGCGCTCGGAAGTTCGGGTGAGTTTCGTGTCATTCCAGTGGTCATTGCGCTCCAGACGACCAACGACAACCCCGAACTCGTGGGCCATGTCGACAACGGATCGTCGGGGACGGTGACGGTGTCCGATGCGGACGGTGACGTGCTGGAGGCCAACTATGGTGAGACTCCCAGCGAGGCCAGCGATGTCGAGTTCTCGTATGACGAGGGATCGACCATCGAGATTCTTTACAACTACACGCCGTCCGCCGAGGTGGCGCATGCGGCGGCGGGCGATGGTCCCAAGACCGATTCGTTCACGATAGTGGTCAGCGACGGCCATGGCGGGACGATCACGATTCCGATCACTGTTGCGATCACTCCGCAGAATGAGAATCCCGTTGCGCCGGAGACTGTGTCGGGTGGTTACACCGGTTCGGTTGCGGGTGCCGATGCTGACGGCGATGCGTTGACGTATGTGGTGTCGGATGCGCCCGAGCATGGGTCGGTGGTGGTCAATGCGGATGGGACGTTCACCTACACGCCGAATGATGGTGTGGCGCACGCGGCTGCGGCGGACGGTCCGTCGTCGGATCAGTTCACAGTGACCGTCGATGACGGGCACGGCGGCACCGATACGAGCGTGGTGACGGTGGCGATCACGCCGGAGAACGAGAATCCGGTGATCGGCAGCATCACCCCGGGCACCGCGGACCCGGTTACCGGCGCAGTGACGTACACGGTTACGACGACCGATGCTGACGGCGACACCGTCGCCTACACGGTGACCGGCGATGGCAGCGGCGGCACCATTGTCAAGAACGATGACGGCACCTTCACCTACACGCCGGACGCGACCCAAACGGCCGGCTATACGGAGAAGGTCACTGTCACGCTGCAAGACGGTCATGCGGGGCAGGCATCGCAGACGTTTGACGTGGTGGTTCCGGAGAAGCAGAAGCCGGAAGAACCGGAGCAGAACTTCTTCGAGCGTGTGTTCGCTGCTATCCAATCTGCGGTGGCGTCGTTCGGCGAGTCGGTGTCGGTTGCGTGGCAAGCGTTCCTCGACTGGCTGATCGGGTTGTTCTCGCAGCAGAACTCGTCCAGCAACAGCTGAGTCAGGATTGGACATCGTCCCCTGAATCAGAGCAGCCGTGGGGTCTATTGGCTCCCGCATCGATGACACCGGTGGGGGCTGTCGACTGGATAGTCCACCCGACGGAGCGAGCCGTGTCATCTGTGCGGACGTCTGGCGGATTCTTGAGTCGGTCGATCACCAGACACGGGGTACTGCACCTGCTCGGTAAGATCTGCTGCTCAGGGGGCCACACCGAGCAGAGGCGAAGGCAATGGCGAAAAGACTGGTCGTGTGCTGTGACGGCACTTGGAACACCTTCGGTCAGAAGCACCCGACCAACGTCAGGAAGGTCGTCGACGCGGTCAAGGTCGGCACGTGTGCGAACGGTGTCGAACAGATCGAGCCACTGTATGTGGCCGGCGTCGGGACCCACTGGTGGAACAAGATCACCGGTGGTGCAGTGGGATTCGGGCTGTCAAAGAACGTCAAAGAGGGCTATCGGGACATCGTCGATGCCTTCGACCCGGGTGACGAGATCTTCCTGTTCGGGTTCAGCCGCGGCGCTTACACGGCGCGGAGCATCGCCGGGTTCATCCGCAACTGCGGAATACTCAAGCGGGAGAACAGAGATCGGGTCGACGAAGCGTTCGCGCTCTATCGCGGCGAGGTGAAGCCGAGCGACCCGGAGGCGGTCGCCTTTCGCGAAAGGTATTCGCACGAGAGCCGGATCCGGTTCATCGGTGTGTGGGACACCGTCGGCTCGCTCGGGATCCCCGTCCTCGGCCGGTCGGACTTCGCCAAGAAGATCAACAAGCGCTGGGAATTCCACGACACCCAGCTGAGCAACTATGTCGACTCCGCCTACCAGGCGCTGGCCATCGACGAGAAACGGAAACCGTTCGAACCGACACTGTGGGTGGCCAGGCCGGACCGGCCGGCCGATCAGGAACTCGAGCAGGTGTGGTTCTCCGGGGTGCACTGCAACATCGGTGGAGGGTATGCGTCGAGCGAGCTCAGCAACATCCCGCTCGTGTGGATGCTGAAACACGCGAAGGAACACGACCTCGAGCTGAACCAGGAGATCGGCGATGCCGAGCGCGTGGGCTCATCGTCGGTGCCCACGATGACGGCGCTTGACCTGATCACCCGATACCTCACCCGGACGAACGCCTTCGCCAAGCTCGACGAGTCCAGGAAGGGATTTTACAAACTCATCGAGCGGGTGGATCGAACGATCGGAAAGGGTTATCCGGAAAGCGAATTCGTGGCGTCGAGCGCCGAGCAGCGAAAAGACGACGATGAGTCTTATCGTCCACGAGGACTTGTCGAATACCTCGACAATGGTGGCCAGGTGAAGGGCGTGGACTACCGCCCCGGCGGCGAGGAGGACGAACACGCGACTTGCGCGGCCAAGTGGTGACGGTCACCAGGCCTTCGAGGCTCGTCGCTTGCGCTCCTCGCACCTCAGGCGGCGGAATTTCGGGAGCGTGAAGTGCCTTTCGCGGATCCAGGCTTAGCGTGTGAGTTCCTCGGCGTCGATGGCGAATCCGGCATCGCGCAGGCGATCGATCAGCGCGTCACCCATGGCGACCGCCGGGGTCAGCACTCCGGCGTGGGCGGGGAGCTTGTCGCGGTCAAGGGCGAGGGCCAGCGCGCTCTCGCCGAGCATCACCGCAGTGGCTTTGTAGCCGGGGTCGCCCTGGGCGCGCATCGTCGAACGGAAGCGGCGCCCGGTAGTGGTGCGGGTATACACATCGGAGACGAAAAAGCCTGCATCCCTGGACTTCTCGGACGGGCCGTTGCCGGGTTTGGGGAGGACGCGGTCGAGGAGTCGGCGGGTGGGTCCGAAGCTCATCGCACCGAAGAACGCGCCGGTGCCGACGCCTACCGCGCCTGCGGCGAGGGTCGACACCCCCGGTATGCTGCCCACGTTCATCGTCTCCGCGTAGTGGAAGTCCTTGCCGTAGGCATTGTGCAGCAACGCATTTGAGCGTCGAACGATGCGGGTGTTGTGGGAGGCCATGAAGAACGGGGCCAGCGTGCCGCGCAGCGACGGATCGACCTTCTTGGCGCTGACGACGCCGATGTCGCTCGGCTCCGACGACAGGCTCGCCTTCGGCACGTCACCAGGGCCGCCGGACAGGGCTTGCGGATTCATGATGAGGCGTCGGACCTGAGCATCTCGGGCCTGCTCGGTGATCACGCGCATCGAGTCGACGGTACCGCCGGAGACACCGCCCTTGAACGAGCGAAGCACGAAGGTGGTGTCGGTCATCTCGCCCGCGTCGTCGTCGGCGACCTTGCGGTACAGCGCGTAGACGCCGAGATCGGAAGGCACCGAATCGAATCCGCAAGAATGGACGATGCGGGCGCCGGAGGCAACGGCGGTGTCGTGCGCCTTGTCGATGGAGTAGCGGACGAAGGGGACCTCGCCGGTGAGGTCGACGTAGTCGGTGCCGGCGGTGGCGGCGGCGACCACCAGCGCCTCGCCGTACTTGAGGTACGGGCCGACGGTGGTGCAGACGACGCGGGTGCGGGCGCACAGGGCGTCGAGCGCGGCAGGCGACGACGAATCGGCGACGATGAGCGGCCACGACTGGGCGCGTTCGGGCAGGCGCTTGCGCACCGTCGCGAGTTTGGTCTCGTTGCGTCCGGCGAGGGCGATCTTGGTGCCGATCGGTGCATGGTCGGCCAGATAGCGGGCGGTGAGTTCACCGACGAAGCCGGTGGCGCCGTAGACGACGACGTCGAACTCGCGGGCGGACTGTGGTTGCGATGCTTCCCCGGTCATGGTCGCGAGCCTACCTGTCGGCTGTGGCGACGGTCACTCCTGTCCGCGTCGTAGGTAGCGGGCGGCGGCACGGGCTGCGAATGGTGCCACGAACAGCATCAACAGGACCCGCAGGATCTGCGCGGCGACCACGAAGGCGACGTTGCCGCCGGCCGCCGTCGCGGCGGCGAGGACGGCGTAGATGCCACCCGGGGTGGTCGCGAGATAGCAGTCGTACATGGACTCGCCGGTCCACCACGACAGCAGCACACCCAGCAGCGCGCAGCCCACGCCGATCGCGAGGATCAGTACCAACGCGAACGGCAGGACGCGTCCGATCGCGCGAAGCCGGGGAAGCGTGAAACCAAGGCCGGCCTGCCAACCGATCACCGCGTAGGCGATGGTCAGCAGCATCGGCGACACCGCGGCGTCGCCCGCGATCCCGGTGAGTTCGGCGATGGTGGCCAACGCCATCGGAGTGAGGAGCGCGCCGGCGGGTACATGCAGCAGACGGCCCAGCGGGATGCCGACACCCATGCACACGGCGAGCAGCAGCAGACCCCAGGCTTGGTCGGTCCAGCTCGGTGTTTCCGTGGTGACCGCCGATGAGGACTGGCCGAACACGAGCGACGCGACCAGCGGGATCGACACGGTGACCAGGGCGACGCGCAGGTACTGGATGACCGCGACCATCCGCTCGTCGCCGCCGAGTTCACGCGTCACCACAACCAGGCCCGACGCCCCTCCCGCGACGAGTGCGAGCGAACCGGTCAGCGGGTCCACCTGCTTGTGCAGACCCAGGAGCGCACCCCCGGCCACCGACAACGCCAGGGTGCCGACGCCGATGATCAGAACCGGGAACCATGCGGAGCCGAGGCCGGAGAGGGTGTCGGTGTCGGCGATGGTGCCGATATACACGCCGAGCACGCCCTGCGCGGCCAGAACGTATCGGCGGGGGATGACGGGGGCGTCGGGGTCGTCGGGAGTCTCGGGGCTGGTGGCGCGGGGTCGGGGTGCGAGTCCCGCGATGGCCAGGACACCGGCGATCACCAAGCCGGCGAAGAGAGCCGCGGCGTCGACGTCGAAGAGTTCCAGAAGGTAGGTGGCGGCTGCGGTGAGGAGAGCGAGAAGCAGCCAGCGACGCATTGGTGCCAGGGTAGTGGTGGGTTTGGGTGATCTCGACACGGTGCCTCGCTGCGCTCGGTACCGGCTCGATCAGCGGGTGGGCGGCTCGATCAGCGGGTGGGTGGCTCGATCAGCGTGGGGTGGCGACCCCGCGGCTCATCGCGTTCGACGACTTGGCGGCGTGCGGTTGGTAGAAGGTGTCGAGGTGGTCGACGACGAAGCCGGCGTCGGTGAGGATCTGCGGGATGTCGCGATTGAGGTGGCAACCGCCGGCGAGACGCTGCTGGAGGGGGTCGAGGCGGTGCTGCCAGCGTCGGACCTTCTCGTCGGGTGCGAGTCCGTGTTCGAGAAAGTGAAGTGTGCCACCGGGTTTCAGGACTCGTCGGACCTCGGCGAGGGCGAGCGGCAGATCGGGGATGGTGCACAGCGTATACGTCGACAGCGCGCAGTCGAAGGTGTCGTCGTCGAAGGGGAGATGTTCGCCGTCGAGCCCGGAGCGTTCGATGTGGATCGGCGACGCGGACACGCGGTCGTGGGCGAGTTTCCACCCCAGATCCGACGGTTCGACGGCGTCGACCCGGGTCACCGCGCCGGGGTAGGACTCGACGTTGTGACCACTACCGAAACCGAGTTCGACGACCCGCCCGTGTAACCCCTCGCACGCACGATCGCGGGAGGGTCGGATCGCGCCGATGCCGCAGACCAGGTTGATCAGTCGCGGCAGGACATGCGTGTCGTAGAAGCCCATCGATCTCAGCCTAGGGTGAAGGGATGAATCCCTCGACATTGCAGGCCCGGGTCATCGTCGACGAGATGATCCGTGGCGGCGTTCGGGATGCGGTGCTGTGCCCGGGGTCGCGGAATGCGCCGCTGGCATTCGCGCTGCACGCCGCCGACACCGCGGGACGGCTGCGGCTGCATGTGCGGATCGACGAGCGGTCGGCGGGGTTCCTCGCGCTGGGGCTGGCGGTGGCGTCGGGCCAGCCGGTGCCGATCGTCATGACCAGCGGAACCGCGGTCGCCAACATGAGTCCGGCAGTCTTCGAGGCGAATTATGCGCGGGTGCCGTTGGTGGTGGTCAGCGCGAATCGGCCGTATGAGCTTCTGGGGTCGGGCGCCAATCAGACCGTCGAACAGTTCGGTATTTTCGGCACGCAGGTGCGCGCGGCGATCAGCCTGGGCCTGGCCGAACAGGACCTCGACACCAACAGTCAGTGGCGCTCGGCGGTGGGGCGTGTCCTGGCCGCCGCCCGCGGCGCCCGGACCGGCAACGCGGGA
>NZ_JBEXMX010000100.1:0-17302 GCF_040610755.1 Gordonia sp. NPDC003585
CGGCAGCGTCGCTCTCGGTGTGCCGGACCGGGCTCACCGCCCAGGCGATGACCCCGAGCGCCACCACGACCACCACGATGACCGCGGTGACGACAAAATCGATCGGTGTGCGGCGTTCAGGTCTGAGTCGGGCCACGTGTCGTGTCGTCGCTGTGTCGTCGCTGCAGTGGACCGGCCGGCTATTCGGCGGGAGCCGAGGTGGCCGACGCGGCCGAGGCGGGCGAACCGTTCGAGGCTCCGCCGCGTCCGCGCCCACCACGGCGACGACGCCGGCGGCGCGGCCCATCGGAGCCGTCACCCCCGTCGGTTTTCGTGTTGCCGTCGGCCGTCGTGTCGCCGGAGGTCTTTGCGGTGGCGGTCTTCGTGGTTGCGGAGGCCTTCGGGGCGTCTGTCTTCGCGGTGGTGGAGGTCGTGCTGGTGGACGACTCGGCCGGTGCGTCACCGACCGGCTTGCCGCCCCGAGTGCGTCGACGGCTGCGGTTGGCGGTGCGTTCGCGCGGCTTGCGTTCGGTGCGTTCGGTCCGTTCACGCTCGGCAGGCTCGCGTCGCGGAGCCGAGATACGGCCGGTCGCCGACTCCGGGATCGACAGGTCGGAACGCAGATGCTCTGAGGTTGAGTAGGTTTCGGCGGGCTCCGGGATGTCGAGGCCGAGTGCCTTGTCGATCAGTTCCCAGCGGTGCAGCTCATCCCAGTCGACGAGGGTCACCGCGATGCCGGTGCGCCCGGCCCGACCGGTGCGACCGATGCGGTGCACATAATTCTTGTCGTCTTCGGGGATCTGGTAGTTGATCACGTGGGTGACGTCGTCGATGTCGATGCCGCGGGCCGCGACGTCGGTCGCGACCAGGACGTCGATCTCGCCGGACCTGAATTTCTTGAGTGCCTTCTCGCGGGCCACCTGACCGAGGTCGCCGTGCACTGCGCCGACCTTGAACCCGCGTTCGCCGAGATCATCGGCAACCTTCTGCGCGGTCCGCTTGGTGCGGGTGAAGACCATCGTGGCGCCGCGACCGTCGGCCTGCAGGATGCGGGCCACCAACTCGGCCTTGTCCAGTGCGTGCGCGCGGTAGACGAACTGTGTGGTGCGCTCGTGCACGGCCGAATCGTTGGCGTGCTCGGCGCGGATGTGCGTGGGCCGATTCAGGAAGGTGCGGGCCAGGGTGACGATCGGCCCGGGCATGGTCGCCGAGAACAGCATCGTCTGGCGCGGCGTGGGCAGCGCGCTCATGATGCGTTCGATGTCGGGCAGGAAGCCGAGGTCGAGCATTTCGTCGGCCTCGTCGAGCACCAGGATGGCGACCTTGCCGAGGATGAGGTGGCCCTGCTGCGCGAGGTCGAGCAGTCGGCCCGGGGTGCCGACGACGACGTCGACGCCGCTGCGCAGTTCGGCGATCTGCGACTCGTACGGGCGTCCACCGTAGATCGACGTGATCTTCAGCGGACGTACGGTGCCGTCACTCAGGGTGACGTCGGTGAGCTTCTTGGCGGCGACCTCGAAGTCGCCGGTGACCTGCAGACACAGTTCGCGCGTCGGCACGATGATCAGTGCGCGCGGCGTGTTGTCGAGGGCACGCAGGCCCGACTCCTCGGCGTGCGCGAGACGATGCAGCAGCGGGACACCGAAGCCGAATGTCTTGCCCATGCCGGTGCGGGCCTGGCCGATCAGGTCGTCGCCACTGAGTGCGAGCGGGAGTGTCAGCTCCTGGATCGCGAAGGTGTGGGTCTTGCCGTCGTCGGCCAGCGCGGCCACGATGCGGTCGTCCACGCCGAGCTCGGCGAAGGTCGGGGAGGTGTGGGTGTCGTCGACGATGGTTGTCTGCACGTCGGAATCGGTCATGTGCGGTTGTGCCTTTCTGGCTGTCTGTTCCTGCACGCACCAAGGTGTCTGCACGAAACGAGACGGGTCGAAAGTGCGCGCGCAATGTCAGGTGACCGGGGAAATCGTGGACTCCCGCACCGGTACACCGACGACCAGTGTACTTGGTGATCAGCAACACCCGGTGGTTGGTCTGGTTCCGTGGGCGCGCCTACGATCGCCTCATGACGCCCGGAGCCCCCTCCTCCCACTCCCAATCGTCCCAGCCACCATCGTCGAATGCGGTGTCGATCAGCGACATCGATCCGGATCATCCGGCGCTCACCAAACTGTTCGCCGTCCTCCTTGCCGGCGAGTTCGCGGCCTTCTACCGATTGATCGACGAGTCGGCGATGGCACCCGACGTCGAGAGCCGTATCGCGATCGCCAGGATGGCTGCGTCGGAGATCGGCCACTTCGATCAGCTCGCCGAACGGGTGGGTGCCGCCGGCATCGATGCGGCTGCCGCGGTTCGCCGATACCGGTCGGTGTTCGACCAGTATCACCGCGTGACCACACCCAAGACATGGCTGGAGGCGCTGGTCAAGGCGTATGTGGGGGATGGGTTGGCCGCCGACTTCTACAACGAGCTCGCCGGGGTACTGCCGCCGCAGGCCCGTGACCTGGTCGCAGATGTGATGGCAGAGACGGCCAACTCGCAGTTTGCTCGCGAGCAGGTCCGCGCGGCCGTCGACGCCGACCCCAACCTCGCCTCACCGCTGACGTTGTGGGGGCGACGACTCCTCGGTGAGGCGATCACCCACGCCCAATGGGTGCTCGCAGCCGAAGAGGAGGTCACCGACCTGCTGTTCGAAGGGGCGACCTCGCTGCAGGGGGTGGCGAACTTCTTCGATTCGGTCGCCGAGAAGCACGCGCAACGGATGGCCGACCTCGGGTTGGGCTGACGCGATCCGTCGGGGGTTTTCGCTCTGAGCGGAGTGCCTGTCGGTCCCGTCGAGCACTGAACTAGCCTGGTGCGGCAAGCGTTTGAGGAGAACGGAGAAGGGTGGCCATGGCCGTTGAAGTGAAGATCGGCATCACCGACAGCCCACGGGAGCTGACCGTCTTGTCGGCGCTGACCAGCGACAAGGCGTATGCGGCAGTCGAGGCGGCGCTCGGCGGTAAAGAGCAGCTGCTCAGCCTGACCGACGAGAAGGGTGCGCGCTTCTTGATCCCGGTGACCAAGATCGCCTACATCGAGGTCGGTGCGGCAGAGAACCGCCGAGTGGGTTTCGGTAGCTAGACCGGTTCGACCCGGTTAGACCTCAGCCTCGGGCTGGGTTTCCCCGTCGCCCTGCAGTGGGACGTGCGACAGTCCGCCCCACAGCAGGGCGACGGTGGTGTCTACGGCGGTTGCCTTGTCGACCGGGCGTTTCGCCTCCAGCCAGTAGCGTGCGTTGACCTGGCTCGCGCCGACGAGACCGGCGGCGAGCATGCGCGACCGATAGGGATCGAGGCCGGAATCATGCATCACCAGCCCGTACACGGCGTCGACGCACGCCTCGGTGGCGCCCTCGATGCGGCGGATAACCGCTGGATCCATCGCGTCGGAGGAGAAGATCAGCCGGTAGCCGGAGTTGTCCTCATCGATGAAGTTGAAGAACGCCTCCACGGCGGCGCGCACACGCTGACGGTTGTCCGTGGTGGTGCGCAGCGCGGTGTTGACGTCGCTGACGAGTTTCTCCGCATGCGAGTCGACGACCGCGATGTACAGATCCAGTTTGGAAGGAAAGTGCTGGTAGAGCACGGGTTTGCTGACCCCGGCGTGCACTGCGATCTCGTCCATTCCGGCGGAGTGATAACCACGTTCGACAAAGATCTCGCTGGCGGCGTCGAGAAGCTGCATGCGTCGTGCGCTGCGTGGCAGACGGGTGTTACGCCCGGGCACGGCAGACGCATTTGCGGCGGTCGACATGAATGAGAGCGTACTCGTGGGCGCTCGTTACCCGGTATCTGCGGTGTGCTGTGAGAAAGTTGTCTGGTGAGCCGCACAGAGGACGGCGCGCCTGACGCTATGAGTAGTCGGGTTCGTGCCAAGGATGTGGGCCCGAGGTCGTCGGGGCGTCCCAAACCGGATCAGCCGCTGCGTGCGCGTTGGGATCCGACCGACGACAGCGGACGCCCACGCGTCGACCGCGACGGTCAGCCGGAACGCAAGAAGCAGTCCGCGCTGGGCCGCTTCGTGTCGACCTACGGTTGGCGGGCCTATGCCATTCCCGTCCTCCTGGTGCTGACCGTCGTGCTGATCGTGGTGACGGTGCGCGACAGCCGGTCCGAGGCGATGTCCGATCAACAAAGGGTGAGTCCCGCCGCGTCGCGCAACACCGACGTGAGCAAGGAGACCCGTCCCATCGGCGCCCCGGTCGGGGACATCACCGCACCGCTGCCCGCGGGCACCCTGCCCGACGGCGGACCCTACACGCAGAAGGGGCGGGAGACGTTCCGCACGGTGCGTGGCACCGGCCAGCGGGTGGGAACCGGTGGGCAGGAGTACACCTACATGGTCCAGGTCGAGAACGGTCTGCGGCCCTCGGACTACGGCGGCGACCAGATGTTCGCGCGGATGGTCGACACCACGCTGGCCAATCCGCGCAGCTGGATCGGCGACGGCAAGGTGTCGTTCCGCCGGATCGACAGCGGTGAACCCGATCTGCGGATCTCTCTGACCTCGCCGGGCACGGCAAAGGAACTCTGCGGGTATCAGATCAAATTGGAGACGTCGTGCTTCTACCCGCCGAACAAGCGGGTGATCCTCAACGAGGCTCGGTGGGTGCGCGGGGCCCTGTCCTACGAAGGTGACGGACTCGGCTACCGGCAGTACCTGATCAACCACGAGACCGGCCACGGCATCGGTTACGAGGCACACGAACCGTGCAAGCAGGACGGTGCGCTGGCGCCGGTGATGATGCAGCAGTCCTTCGGTGTCGCGAACAAGCAGATCATGGCGCTCGACCCGGGCATGGAGGCCAACCCGACCTACGTGTGCCGTCCCAATCCCTGGCCGTTCCCCAAGCGCTGATCCGGGAATGCCCCGCGGCGACCTGTCGTTGATTCGCGTACAGCCCGAGAACAAACGTATGGAGGCGGACGTGTCCAACAGGGGTTCAGCACCGCAGGGGTCACTTCCCCCGCTGGTGGAACCGGCAGCGGAACTGAGCAACGACGAGGTCGCGCGCTACAGCCGGCATCTCATCATCCCGGACGTCGGGATGGACGGTCAGAAGCGTCTGAAGAACGCACGCGTCCTGGTGATCGGCGCGGGCGGCCTGGGTTCTCCGACACTCCTGTATCTGGCGGCCGCCGGTGTCGGCACCATCGGCATTGTCGAATTCGACGTCGTCGACGAGTCGAATCTGCAGCGTCAGGTCATCCACGGGCAGTCCGACGTCGGGCGTCCCAAGGCCGAGAGTGCGCGCGATTCCATCCTCGAGATCAACCCGTATGTCACGGTGAACATCCACGACCAGCGCCTCGAACCCGAAGGTGCGATCGAGTTGTTCTCGACCTACGACCTGATCCTCGACGGCACCGACAACTTCGCCACCCGCTACCTCGTCAACGACGCGGCGGTCCTCGCGCACAAGCCCTACGTGTGGGGGTCGATCTATCGCTTCGAGGGCCAGGCGTCGGTGTTCTGGGAGGACGCACCCGACGGCCGGGGCATCAACTACCGCGACCTCTATCCGCAGGCGCCGCCACCGGGGATGGTGCCGTCGTGCGCCGAGGGAGGCGTGCTCGGGATTCTGTGCGCATCGATCGGATCGATCATGGGCACCGAGGCGATCAAGCTGATCTGCGGTATCGGCGAGCCGCTGCTCGGCCGGCTGATGGTGTACGACGCACTGGACATGACCTACCGCACCATCAAGATCCGCAAGGATCCGGAGGGTGAGCGGATCACCGGTCTCATCGACTACGACGAGTTCTGTGGCGTGGTGTCCGACGAGGCAGCAGCCGCGGCCGCCGATTCGACCCTGACGGCCGTCGAGCTCAAGCAGAAGCTCGATTCGGGCGACAAGGTCGCGCTGATCGACGTGCGCGAGCCCGTCGAGTGGGAGATCGTGCACATCGACGGTGCGACGCTCATCCCCAAGGGCGACATCCTCTCCGGCGTGGGTCTGGCACAAATCCCGCAGGACCGGCCGACGGTCCTCTACTGCAAGACCGGCATCCGGTCCGCCGAGGCACTGGCAGCTCTCAAACGCGCCGGGTTCGCCGACGCCAAGCATCTGCAGGGCGGTGTCACCGCATGGGCGAACCAGGTCGACAAGGAGTTGCCGGTCTACTAGGGCCTCTGACCGCGTGGCTCACCGGATCGGGGGCTGCGGCTCGGTAACCTCTGCAGACGTGAACAGCGTCGAGCCGCCCGAACATGTCCTGAACACGTTCGGGCTCACCGCCCAGCCGCCCATCCCGATGGGTGACTCGTGGATCGGTGGGTGGCGTGTCGGCGAGGTGGTGCTGTCGCTGGTGCCCGACCACGCGCGTGCGGCCTGGTCGGCGACAGTCCGGGAGTCCCTCTACGTCGAAGGGCTGCGTATCGCGCGTCCCTTCCGGGCCACCGACGGCCGTTACGTGGTGTCCGGTTGGCGTGCGGACACCTACATCGCCGGTTCCCCGGAACCGCGGCACGACGAGGTGGTGTCGGTCGCCGACCGCCTGCACGAGGCCATTGCGGGCCTCGAACGTCCGCGTTTCCTGCTGCAGCCGCCGGCGCCGCCACACACCGATGTGGACGTGTTCACCGCGGCCGATCGGGCGGCATGGGAGGACGTTCCCTTGCGTGCGGCGCGAGCCGCCGGGATGGGCGAACCGACCTCACCGGATGGCGTCCGCAGCGTCGAGATGCTCAAAACCCTTGCGACACTTCGTAAGAACGTGGACCTGCCGTCGCAGGTGGTGCACGGCGACCTGTTCGGGACGGTGCTGTTCGCGGGCGCTGCAGCACCTGGCATCACCGACATCGTCCCGTACTGGCGACCCGCGCCGTGGGCCGCGGCGGTGGTGGTGGTCGACTCCCTCGCCTGGGGTGGCGCCGACGACGAACTGATCGACCGCTGGTCCGACCAACCGGAGTGGCCGCAGATGATGCTGCGGGCGACGATGTTCCGTCTCGCGGTCCACGCCCTGCACCCACGGTCCACCTCGGGCGCACTGCCCGGTCTGCAACGAGTGGTCGATCAAGTGCGCCTGATGGTATAACTGCAGCTCAGGGCCCTATACGTCGAATCTGGAGTTCTCACAGCGCCAGTGTGACGATGTGAGCACAACGTGACGGTCGGGTCATCTGAACGAAAATCCGCGCAACACGCGCTCTTTACCTTTGGTCTCAATCGCACGACGACGCTGTCTGCGGTGTCGTAAATCGACCACCACCGCCGACGCGCGGTATCCACAGCATTGGACCGGGGTAGACACATGGCATTTTCTTCAGTGAGGGAGAACCTCAAACGCGATCACACGATCCGGGATTGGGATCCCGAGGATCGGCAGGCGTGGGAGAACGGCAACGCGGAGATCGCCAAGCGCAATCTCTTCTGGTCGGTCTTCTGCGAGCATGTGGGCTTCTCGGTGTGGTCGCTGTTCTCGGTGATGGCCCTGTTCATGGGTCCGGCCTACGGGATCAGCCTCGACCAGAAGTTCGTCATCGCGGCCACCGCGACCTTCGTGGGCTCCTGCCTGCGCATTCCCTACACCCAGGCCACCGCGATCTTCGGCGGTCGTAACTGGGCGGTGTTCTCCGCGATCGTGCTGCTGATCCCGACCGGGCTCACAATGATGCTGATGATGAACCCCGGTGAGTTCGGGTTCGGCTGGTTCTTGGCCGTGGCCGCGATCACCGGTTTCGGCGGCGGCAACTTCGCGTCGTCGATGACCAACATCAACGCCTTCTACCCGCAGCGGCTCAAGGGATGGGCGCTCGGCCTCAACGCCGGCGGCGGCAACATCGGCGTGCCGGTCGTCCAGCTCATCGGTCTGCTGGTGATCTGGCTCGCGTCGGACAAGCCCGAAATCGTCTGTGCCGTCTACCTTGTCGCGCTTGCCGTGGCCGGCGTCGGCGCTGCGATCTACATGGACAACCTCGATCACCAGACCGCCAGTGGGCGTGCCATGATCGACTGCCTCCGCTACCGCGACACCTGGCTGATCTGCCTGCTCTACATCGGCACCTTCGGTTCGTTCATCGGCTTCGGTTTCGCCTTCAGCCAGGTCCTCAACATCAGCTTCACCGCGGCCGGTGCCGCCAAGCCCGCGCTCGCGGCCGCCCAGATCGCCTGGATCGGCCCGCTGCTCGGTTCGCTCAGCCGCCCGTACGGCGGCAAGCTGGCCGACCGCGTCGGCGGCGGCAAGGTCACCCTCTACACCTTCATCGCCATGATCTTCTCGGCGTCGATCCTGGTGGTTGCCGGAACCATCGCCGACCACAACGACAAGAAGATCACCGGCGGAGTGCTGGCCGCGTTCATCGTCGGGTTCATCCTGCTGTTCCTGCTCTCGGGTCTGGCCAACGGTTCGGTGTACAAGATCATCCCGACGATCTGGGAACACAAGGTGGCGAACATGTCCGGGCTCACCGCGCTGGGCAAGGTCAAGTGGTCGCGCAGCATGGCGGGCGCGCTGATCGGTATCGCGGGAGCTGCCGGCGGTCTCGGCGGTGTCGGGATCAACCTGGTCCTGCGAGCCAGCTACAAGTCGAATCAGTCTGCGACGATGGCGTTCTGGGTGTTCACGAGCTTCTACGTGGTGGCCGCGCTCGTCACCTGGTGGTTCTATGCACGCCGTCCGATGGTGATCGGTGAGACCACGGATCTGACCGTGGCCGACGGTCCGGCCGCCAAGAGCGACGCCGGGACCACCGACAAGGCGATGGCCTGATCGGGCCGGCAATCCGCCGATATTGAGCCCCGAGATCGAGCAAGGAGCACCCAGTGACCAGCGAAGTCAAGACAGTGGTCGTGGCCGGACACGGCATGGTGGGACACCGTTTTGTCCAAGCACTACGCGACCGCGACACCGACAATCAGTGGCGTGTCGAGATCGTGTCCGAGGAAGCGGACCCGGCCTACGACCGGGTGGGATTGTCCTCGTATGTCGGTGCGTGGACGCGTGATTCGCTGGCACTGGCCGGCAACACCTACGACGGCGACGCTTCGGTGGTGACACACCTGGGCGACACCGTCACCGCGATCGACCGTTCGGGACGACGGGTCACGACCAGTGGCGGGCAGCAGATCGATTACGACGCACTGGTTCTCGCGACCGGATCGTATCCCTTCGTGCCGCCGGTGCCCGGACACGATCACGAGAAGTGTTTCGTCTACCGGACTCTCGACGATCTCGACGGGATCCGGTCGGCTGCCGAGGCGGCCGGTCCCGGCGCGCACGGCGTCGTCGTCGGTGGCGGGCTGCTCGGACTCGAGGCCGCCAACGCCCTGAAGCTGATGGGGATGGTCCCGCACGTCGTGGAATTCGCTCCACGGCTGATGCCGATGCAGGTCGACGACGGTGGCGGTGCCGTCCTCAAGAAGCTCGTCACCGAACTCGGGCTGATCGTGCACACCGGGGTCGGCACCGCCGGGATCGCCGACGGCGACGACGGTGGCCTGCGAATCACGCTGAGCGACGACTCGCAGATCGACGCGTCGCTGGTGGTGTTCTCTGCGGGGGTCCGCCCCCGTGATCAGCTGGCGCGCGACGCCGGGCTGGCGGTCGGGGAGCGGGGCGGTGTCCTGGTGGACTCCGGCTGCGTCACCGATGACGAGGCGATCTACGCCATCGGTGAGGTGGCCGCGGTCGAGGGTCGTTGCTACGGCCTGGTCGCGCCGGGTTACAGCACTGCAGAGGTCGTCGCCGATCGGCTGCTCGGTGGCGCCGGGACGTTCCCGGGTGCCGACATGTCGACCAAACTGAAACTGCTCGGAGTCGACGTCGCGAGCTTCGGTGATGCGATGGGCGCCACCGAGAACTCGCTGGAGATCGTCTATCACGACCCGGTGGCCGGCAAGTACGCCAAGGTCGTGGTCTCCGACGACGCCACGACGCTGCTCGGCGGCATCCTGGTCGGTGACGCGTCGGCGTACGCGATGCTCAAACCGATGGTCGGCCGGGAGATCCCGGGCGATCCGGCGGCGCTCATCGCGCCGGAGGGCGGTGGCGGCGGCGTCGGTCTCGACGCACTGCCCGACGACGCCGAGATCTGTTCGTGCAACGGCGTGTCCAAGGGCACGATCTGTTCGGCGATCGCCGACGGAGCCTGCGACATCGCGGCGGTGAAAGGCTGCACGTCGGCGGGCACCACCTGCGGCGGCTGCGTGCCGAGCATCAAGGCCCTACTCGAATCGTCGGGCGTCGAGCTCAGCAAGTCGCTGTGTGAGCATTTCGCGCAGTCGCGGGCCGAACTCTTCGAGGTCGTGGCGGTGACCGGTATCCGCACGTTCTCCGAGCTCATCGAACGGTACGGCACCGGTCAAGGGTGTGAAATCTGCAAGCCGACCGTCGCGTCGATTCTGGCGTCGACCTCCAGCGATCACATCCTGTCGGGTGAGCAGGCCGCCCTGCAGGACACCAACGACCACTTCTTGGCGAACATGCAGAAGAACGGGTCGTATTCGGTGGTGCCCCGCATGCCGGGCGGTGAGGTCACACCCGAACAGCTCATCGTCATCGGCGAGATCGCCCGCGATTTCGGCCTGTACACCAAGATCACCGGTGGTCAGCGCATCGATCTGTTCGGTGCGCGGGTGGATCAGCTGCCCGAGATCTGGCGCCGCCTCGTCGACGCCGGGATGGAATCCGGGCACGCCTACGGCAAGAGCCTGCGCACCGTGAAGAGCTGCGTCGGCTCGACGTGGTGCCGCTACGGTGTGCAGGACTCGGTGGGCATGGCGGTGTTCCTGGAGAAGCGCTATCGAGGGCTGCGGTCGCCGCACAAGCTGAAGTTCGGGGTGTCCGGGTGTGCCCGCGAATGCGCCGAGGCGCGCGGCAAGGACGTCGGCGTCATCGCCACCGAGCACGGCTGGAATCTGTACGTCGCCGGCAACGGCGGACAGAGTCCCAAGCACGCCCAGCTGCTCGCCGGCGGGGTGGATGACGACACGCTCGTCGCCTACATTGATCGGTACCTGATGTTCTACGTCCGTACCGCTGACCGGTTGCAGCGCACAGCCCCGTGGCTGGAATCGCTCGAAGGCGGACTCGAGCATCTGAGATCGGTGGTCTGCGACGACAGCCTGGGTCTGGCCGCCGAACTGGAGGCCGCGATGGACCAGCATGTGGCCGGTTACACCGACGAGTGGGCCGCGGTGCTGGCCGACGAGGACAAGCTCAAGCGGTTCGTGTCGTTCGTGAACGCACCCGATGTGGTGGACCCCACCATCAAGTTCGACGGTGACGGTGATCGCAAGGTTCCGGTACTGCTGGACATGCCCGCCATGCCCGACCGGGCAGGCGGCGACCAAATCGCTTCAGATCAGAGAGAAGGAGTGCCGACATGAGTGTCGCCGCCACCGGCGATTCGACGCCGGTGACCGAGAGTGTCCCCGAGGCAGCCGTACCGGGTGTGTGGGTGCGGGCGTGCGCCATCGACGACCTGATCGTCGGTCGTGGCGCGGCCGTGCTGGGGCCCGACGCCGTCCAGGCTGCGCTGTTCCGCATTCCGGCGGCCGAGACCGATCGGGAGGCCGCGCCCGGCCGGACCCGCTTGTATGCGATCGGCAACATCGATCCCTACGGTCGTGCCGCGGTGCTGTCGCGCGGCCTCACCGGCGATCGCGCGGGCGAACCGACGGTGGCGAGCCCGCTCGGCAAGCAGGTCTTCGCCTTGCGCACCGGGCTCTGCCTCGACGACGACGCGATGTCGGTGCCCAGTTACGCCGTGCGTGTGGTGGAACGAGTGGTCGAGGTGTTCTTTCCAGCGTGAACACCACATCTTCAGTGTCGGGGCCGGCGGGATCATCGAGTGACGGTGACGGTCCGCTTCCGCTGGCCGGTTTCACCATCGGCGTGACGGCGGCTCGTCGGGCCGAAGAATTCGCCGCGCTGCTGACCCGCAGAGGCGCACGTGTGATCCATGCGCCGACCATCCGAATCCTGCCGCTGGCCGACGACACCGAACTCGAACGGGTCACCGCCGAGCTCATCGCCCATCCGGCCGACATCATGGTCGCCACGACCGGCATCGGCTTTCGTGGGTGGGTGGAGGCCGCGGAGGGTTGGGGCAATGCCGAAGATGTCCTCGAGGCGCTCGGCAAGAGCCGCCTGATCGCCCGCGGACCCAAGGCGAAGGGCGCGATCCGCGCAGCCGGCCTCCGCGAGGAGTGGTCGCCAGAGAGCGAGTCGTCCTCGGAGGTGCTCGACCGGCTCCTCGACGAGGGTGTCGACGGCGTGCGGATCGCCGTGCAACTGCATGGGGCGACCAGTGAGTGGGAACCGTTGCCGGACTTCTGCACTGTGCTGCGCGCGGCAGGTGCCGAGGTGGTCGCGATCCCGGTCTACCGCTGGAACATGCATCCCGACGTCGACGCCATCGACAAGATGATCTGGTCGGTGATGCGCGCCGACCTGGACGCGATCACCTTCACCAGTGCACCGGCCGCCGCGTCGATCCTCACGCGGGCAAAGGAACTGGGCAAGCTGCAGCAGTTCGTGCACGCGCTGCGCACCGCGGTGCCGGTGATGTGCGTCGGCTCGGTGACCGCGAGTCCCCTTGAGGCCCTACAGATCCCGACAACCTACCCGCGACGCTTCCGGCTCGGCGCGCTGGCCCGAATGATCACCGACGAGTTGCCGCGACGCACGCACACCTTGCGGGTCGCCGGCCACGACGCCTCGATCCACGGTCAGGCGGTCCTCGTCGACGGCCAGGTGCGCGACCTCTCGTCGACCAGCATGATCCTGCTGAAGATCCTCGCCGCCGGAGTGCCCGGACGGGTGGTGTCGCGGCAGGAGTTGCTCGGTGGGCTGCCGGGCGACAGTTCCGATACGCACGCGGTCGAGGTGGCGGTGGGGCGTCTGCGTGCGGCGCTCGGCGATCCCAAGATGATCCAGACCGTGGTCAAGCGGGGCTATCGCCTCGCAGTGGACCTCGAATACGACAGCGAGGGGGACGAATGACGAATCACGACGGTGGTGTGGTGCTGCCCTTCGGTGACCGGCTGCGTGACGTCAGTCCGGTGCTGGTGGCGCACGGAACCCGAAACCCACACGGGGTCAACGTGATCGCCGACATCGCCGCATTGGTGAGTCGTCGGATCGGAACCACCCGCACCGCGTTCGTGGATGTGCTCGGCCCGACACCGGCCGAGGTCATCGCCGACGTCGAACGTCCCGCTCTGCTGGTGCCGGCCTTCCTGGCGTCGGGCTATCACGTCCGCAAGGACATCCCCGAGCACGTCGCGGCGGCCGGTCGTCGGGACACGATCGTCACCCGCGCGCTCGGCCCGGACCCGGCGATCGCGGCGGTCGCACGACTGCGACTCGTCGAGGCCGGTTGGCAGCCGGGCGACGCCGTGGTGCTCGCCGCCGCCGGAAGTTCCGATCAAAGTGCGTGCGGTCAGGTCTATCTCGCGGCGCGACAGCTCGAGTCGCTGATCGGTGGCCGCGTCGAGGTCGGCTTCATCGCCACCGCGACGCCCACGGTGCCCGAGGCGATCGCCCGGGCTCGGCGCAGCGGTCGGCGGGTGGTTGTCGCCAGCCATCTGCTCGCACCCGGCCTGTTTCATCAGCGACTGGAAACCTATGGTGCCGACGCAGTTTCGGCACCCTTGGGCGCCGACCCCCGCATC
Organism: Gordonia sp. NPDC003585; assembly: GCF_040610755.1. Taxonomy (NCBI): domain Bacteria; kingdom Bacillati; phylum Actinomycetota; class Actinomycetes; order Mycobacteriales; family Gordoniaceae; genus Gordonia; species Gordonia sp. NPDC003585. The sequence goes on from NZ_JBEXMX010000100.1 coordinate 13,640, forward strand.
ATCGACCTGATCGTCACCCGTATGCGTGCCGCCATCAGTCCCTACCGTCGAACGGCCGCCGTCCACCTCCGTTGACCGTGCGCCCCAAAACCGGACGCCGTCGAGTCGGTCTGACTGATCCGAAGAATGACGTGACCAAGTCTCTGAACTGGGGAAATGCGTCTGCGCGGTGCAGCAAAAACCTAGGGGAGGAACTTTCTTCCGCGAGGTTCGGAGTCGTCCCCCAGAAAACTCGCAGGGAGGACACCAAGGGTAGGGGACGAGTTTCTTCACCTATTTTCTTGGTGGCCGGCGGGTGGGTCGCTGATCCCTGGCATTCGCTGCACAGTCAACGATATGCGACGCACGGTCAACGGTTTTCGCTGCACGGTCAACGGGAGGGGATGTCCCATCGGCACTCCCGCAATCGAATTCGACCGTCGACGATCGGTACACCCTCGGCCCGGAGTCGCTCGAGTTGGCGACGGGCGAGGTGTTGGGCGGGCTTCCCCGACGCCGGGACGACGCGATGCCACGGCAGGTCGACGGTGTCGGTGCGCATGATCCAGCCGACGATGCGCGGCGACGAAAGTCCCGCTGCGGCAGCGAGATCCCCGTAGGTACTCACCTGACCCAGCGGGATCGCGGCAACCAGTCCGCGCACGTCCTCCACCTGCTCGTCGCTGACCGCAGCCATCAGAACTCCGCAGCCATCAGAGCACGGACCGGATCAGCGACGCACTCAACTCGGGCTGCAGGAACGGCACCATGTGCTCGCATGGGGAGCCGTGGACCGTCACCGTGTCCGGGCGCGCAGCGGCGCAGGCCTCGAGAAACGCCGGACGCACGAACGGTGGATCGACGCGGTCGGCGACCACGACGTGGGTGGGGATACCCGGCGGCGGAAGGACTGCCGGACGCACCAGTTCGCCCCACGACGCGGCAGCGGCGGGCGCACTGACCCGCCACCCGACGCGTCCGTGTGGCCGACCCACCAGATGTTCGGCGATCTCCGCCTCGAGGATCTCGTCGGGCACGTCTGCCCAACCCTCGGCGCGTTTGGCCGCACGCGCAGCATCGGCGTCGGCGTAGTCCCAGTGATCGAGGCTCGCGGTGGCGACTTCGAGCGCGAACTCGGGGTCGAGACCCTGCGCGGGGTCGAGAAGTACCAGTCCCTTGACGACGTCCGGGCGGAAGCCGGCCAGGTGGAGCGCGAGCCCACCGCCGAAGGAGTGGCCGACGACGACGATCGGCTGTGCGGCCGACGGGATGTGGGTGTCGATCACCTCCGACAACGCGCGCACGTGATGCTCGATACTCCATGGCGGACGCCACGGCGACCGCCCATGGCCGATGAGGTCTGGGGCGACGATGCGGACATCCGGGAGAAAGCCTGCGCTCAGCGCTGCCCAGCGTCGTCCGTGGCCGGTGAGTCCGTGGATCGCGAGGACGGTGGGAGTGGTGGTCTCGGTCGGACCGAAGACATAGGTGTTGAGCGCGGGCACGCCCATCATCCTGCCGTAGGGGCGCAGAGAGTGTCGGCGGCGCGTGATTCGATGGAGCCCATGGCCACGAGACCCGGTGAACACGCAGCGCGCTCCGCGTTGCGCACGCGGCTTGTCGCGGCACCCGAGGTGGCCGACGCGAAGCGTGCCTGGCCGCCGCATGTCGATCGGGTGATCACCCACGGTGTCGATACGGCTGGACCGCAGGACGGCGCGTGGCGGCCGTTCCGCGTGCACGGCGGGCCGGGTAGCGGGAAGACCGCGCTGATCGTCGACGCGGCGGTCGCGCGGTTGCTGGCACCCGACGTCGATCCGGAGTCGGTTCTTGTGCTGGCATCGAGCCGGCAGGCGGCGGCGACGCTGCGCGAGGAGATCACGAGGCGAGTACTCTCCGCCGATTCCGAAAACCAGCGGGCGTTGGGTGGTGCGCTGCGCGAGCCATTGGTCCGCACGGTGCACTCCTATGCCTTCGCGATCCTGCGGCTGCAGGCGTCCGCACACGGCAATCCGCCGCCACGACTGATCACCGGTTCCGAGCAGGACGTGGTGTTGCGAGAGCTGCTCGCCGGCGACATCGAGGACGGTGCCGGGTATTGGCCGGCGCATCTGCGGCCCGCGCTCGGTACCGACGGATTCGCCCAGGCGCTCCGCGATCTGATGAAGCGGGCGGCCGAGCGCGGCGCCGGACCAGAGGAACTCGCGGCACTCGGGCGCAAGCACCGCCGGCCGGAGTGGGTGGCCGCGGCACGGGCGTATGCGCAGTACGAACAGAACATGCTGCTGCGCGGCGCCGTCGGACTCGAGACGCCCGGCGCGTCGGCACCCGCGGTGGATGCCGCCGAACTCGTCGGGTCGGCTTTGTCGGCCTTCGCGACCGACCCGGATCTGTTGACCGCGCAACGTTCCCGCATCCGACACCTGCTCGTCGACGACGCGCAGCATCTGGATCCGCAAGCCGCACAACTGGTCCGGTTGGTCGGGACAGGTACCGCATCGACCATCATCGCGGCCGACACCGACCAGTCGGTCTTCGGGTTCCGGGGAGCCAGCCCGCGTTTCGCCGACGACCTCGCCGAGTCCGGTTCGGATCGAGATGTCGTGCTGGAAGAGAACTTTCGCAGCAATCCGGAGATCGAGCGGGTGGGGAAGGTGCTCGCGTCGCGGCTGCCCGGTGCGCGCCCGCATCCCTATCCCAGCGCGTCCGGTCCCGACATTCCGGGCGCGGTCGATGTCAAGGTGTTCGGCTCGGCGGCCAAGGAGGCCACCGCTGTTGCCGATCTGCTCCGCCGCGCCCACCTTTTCGACGGGATCGCGTGGTCGCGGATGGCGGTGGTGGTGCGGTCGGTCTCGCTGGCGCTGCCCGCGCTGCGTCGGGCGTTCCGGTCGGCGGGGGTACCGCTCACCACCCCGGCGAGCGGGCTGCCGCTGCACCGCCAGCGTGCGGTGGCGGCGCTGATGCTCGCGCTGCGTGCGGTTGCGGCGCGTGCGGCCACCCCCGACGACGCAGATGAGTTGTTCACCGTCGAAGATGCAGCGGCCCTGTTGTCGGGGCCCGTCGGCGCCGCCGACCCGGGCTCGCTGCGCAGGTTGCGCCGTGGGATTCGGCGCATCGACGAGAAGAATACGAATGGCGATGCGGATCAACGGGATTCGTTGACCGCGTTGCGTGACGCGATCGTCGACGATGCCGTCGGGTCCCATTACTGCGAACGCCTCACCGAGGCCGAACGTGCGCCGTTGCGACGGGTGCTCGACGTCGTCGAATCGGCATACGCGGCACATTCGACTGGCCGGGGGATCGAGGAAACGCTATGGGCCGCATGGCAGCGGACCGGTCTGGAACGACGCTGGGCGTCGGCCGCGATGCGCGGCGGACCGGCGGGCGAACAGGCCGACCGTGACCTCGACGCGGTGATGGCGATGTTCGAGGCGGCGGGGAGTTTCGCCGACAACCTGCCCGCGGCCGGGCCGGGAGGGTTCGTCCACTACCTGGGACAGTTGCAGATCCCGCGGGACAGCCGGGCCGCCGCCGCGATGACCGACTCGGTGACGGTGTGCTCGGCGCATGCGGCGGTGGGTCGCGAGTGGGATGTGGTGGCCGTCGCCGGCGTGCTGGACGGTCTGTGGCCGTCGCTGCGCAGTCGTGGAAGCGTACTCGGCACCGGGGCGCTGGTCGACC
>NZ_JBEXMX010000101.1:0-16569 GCF_040610755.1 Gordonia sp. NPDC003585
CAGTTCGGCCATCGATCTGCGCTGCATCAGCGCGACCGCCCGGTTGCGCAGTGCCGATGATTCGACCGCGTCGCCGACCCCGGCGACCTGGGCCTCGTACGACATCGCGCCGACGAGCCGAAATCCGGGCCGCGCAGCGATCCGCCTGGCCAGGCGCACCGCATCGGTCCGGCTGTGCACCGGAGACCGGCGCACTCCGATGTGCACGCGTCCATGCAGCAACCGATAGGAGGCGTCGACGTCGATGGCCACACGGATCGTCGGCCGCCGGTCAGTTGGCACGACCGCGTCGATGAGGTCGAGTTGGTCGGTCGAGTCGACAAGGAGCGTTACCTGCGCCGCTGCCACCTCGTCGGCCGCCAGGGCGGCAATCGCCGAGCGCCTCGTCGACGGATAGCCGACGAGAACGTCCGCGACGCCGGAAACCGTTGCCAACCAGACGGCTTCGGCGAGATCGTAGGCCAGGACGCCGGCGAAACCGGGCCGGCGCAGCACGTCATCGATGACCGACCGCACCCGCAGCGACTTCGACGCGATCCGGATCGGAACCGATCCGGCCCGGGCGGTCAGGTCGGCGACGTTGTGGTCCAGTGCTCTGCGATCGAGAGCGAGGACGGGCGCGTCGAGTCCGGCGTCGCGGACCGCCCGGTCGATTCCCGCCCAGTAGGCGTCGGGATCGTCGGACCAGACCAGAGAGTGCGGATCAGTCCTCGACGACATAGGTCATCATCGCCCGCACGGCCGACGTCATGACCGAGCGGATCACCTCCTCGTCGGCGGTACTCAGATAGATCAGGGTGATCGAGTTGGTGGTGGCGATCACGGTGGGACCCAGCGTCTCGGGTGGTTGACTCCACCGCACCCCCGACCGTTCCGCGGCAATCCGCAACGCGACGGCAGCCACCTCGAACTGCTTCTCGTACATCCGCTTGCCGTAGCTCTGCAGCTCCGGATGGTTGTGTGCGTAGATGCCCAGCGAGATGGTCGCCTGTGTGCGCCCGGGGTCGGCCTTCACCAGATCGAAGAACGTCGTCAGCTGACGTTCCATGTTCTCCTGCATCCCGAGGCGTTTGCTGTTGCTATCTGCATTATCGACATCGGTGTCGTGAATCACCGTGTCGAGCATTTCCGTGATGTCGGTGGGTACCGCAGTCTCCATCACGGCGCTGAGCAAGGCCGTTCGGCTCTCGAACGCATAGTGAAAGCTCGCGAGGGGCATCCCCGCGTGAGCGCAGATCCGCCGCGTCGTGGCCCCCTCCACGCCGTGGTCGGCAATTACGCGAAACGCTGACTCGATGAGCGCCCTGCGTCGCTCGTCGACCGACATCCGTGCCACAGAACGTCTACCTCTACGCCCGCACGCGACCCAGCGCGTGCGTATGAACAAGTGCTCAGGGAGCTTATCAGTGGCAACGACCTGTCGAGCGATCTTGATCGACCGTGCCGGACTCGTACCACTAGGTTGGTGATCGTGACATCGATGACGGGCAAGGGTGGTACCGAAGTGGCGACACGGGCGATCGGCCGGGTTGCGTTGGCGGGTTCTAAGGTGGCCGACGCCGCAGTCGGCCGGCTCGCCGATGCCGGCCTGGCGCCCGCGATGGCGCTCGGGGCGACCCGCGACGAGATATTGCCGCACGTCGAGGCCTCGCCGCACCGCGTCGGAGGTGCCTTCGACAATCCGGAACCGGCCGGCGAGGCGACCCCGGATCTGTCGGTGTTCGCCGACATGCTCCGGCGTCCCGGCCGCCCGCGTCGTCCCATCATGGTGACGCGGCCCGAGTTCGACGAGCCCGGCTCACTGGCCGTGACCTGGCTCGGACACGCTTCGGCGTTGATCGACATCGACGGGGTGCGGGTGCTCACTGATCCGGTGTTCAGCCTGCGGTGCTCACCGAGCCAGCAGATCGGACCTGCGCGACTGCACCCGTCGCCGGTGACGGTGGCCGACCTGCCGCCCGTCGATGTGGTCCTGATCAGCCACGACCACTACGACCATCTCGACATGGAGACGGTGGCGGCCATCGCGCGAGCGATGCCCGACGCGATCTTCGTCGCTCCCGTCGGTGTGGGCGCACACCTGGTGCGCTGGGGTATCCCGGGAGTCCGTATCCGGCAGGCGGATTGGTGGGGGGACGTGACGGTGCAGACACCGTCGGGCGCAGTGACGTTCACGTGTGGTCCGGCGCGACACTTCTCGGGTCGTGCGCTGGCCCGCAACCTCACCCAGTGGGCCAGCTGGGCGATCCGGGGGCCGGTGCATCGCGCATTCTTCTCCGGCGACACCGGGTACACCGAACGCTTCGCCGACCTCGGCGCACTGCACGGGCCGTTCGACGTGACCCTCATCGCGGTCGGCGCCTACGACCCGGTCTGGCCCGACATCCACGTCAACCCGGAGGAGGCGGTCGCCATCCACCGGATGCTGTCGGGCTCGGCGGGTACCGATGCGGTGATGATCCCGATCCATTGGGGCACTTTCAATCTGGCCCGTCACCCGTGGGGTGAGCCGATCGCTCGGTTGCTGCCGCATGCCGCCCGCAACGCCACTACGGTCCTCGTGCCGCAGCCCGGCGGCACCATCGACCTCGTTTCCCGCGCAGGCACTGGCCTGACGAGCCGTGACTGGTGGGAGAAGTCCGCGTGACGTCACCGACGACGGCCGCCGTGCCCGGCCTCACCGCAGACGAGGTCGCGGCGCGCGTTGCGGCCGGTCAGGTGAACGCACTGCCGGACCGGTCCGGACGGACCGTCTCCGACATCGTGCGGGCCAACGTGTTCACCCGCATCAACGCGATTCTCGGCGTCCTGTTCGCGATCGTGGCCTTCACCGGTTCGTTCATCAACGGATTGTTCGGATTGTTGATCGTGGCCAACAGTGGAATCGGCATCATCCAGGAGGTTCGGGCCAAGCGGACCCTGGACAAGCTCGCCATCGTTGGGCAGACCCGTCCGCGTGTTCGCCGCGACGGCGTCGTCAAGGAACTCCCACCCGACGAGGTCGTCCTCGACGACATCATCGAGATCGGGGCCGGGGATCAGATCGTGGTGGACGGCGACGTCGTGGAGGCTGTCGCGCTCGACGTCGACGAGTCGTTGCTCACCGGCGAGGCCGACCCGGTCGACAAGGATCCAGGTGCGCACGTGCTCTCGGGGAGCTTTGTGGTCGCCGGCGGCGGCGCATACCGGGCCACCAAGGTGGGTGGCGAGGCGTATGCGGCGCAACTCGCCGCGGATGCGTCGAAGTTCACGCTGGTGTCCTCCGAACTCCGGTCTGGGATCGACCAGATCCTGCGGGTCATCACGTGGTTGCTGATCCCCGCGGGCATCCTCACGATCGTCAATCAGCTCTTCATCAGCCAGAACGGGATCAAGGCGTCGCTTCTGGGCATGGTGGCCGCGCTGGTGCCGATGGTGCCGGAGGGCCTGGTGCTGATGACCTCGATCGCATTCGCCGTCGGCGTGGTTCGGCTGGGTCAACGGCAATGCCTGGTCAACGAATTGCCCGCCATCGAGGGCCTGGCCCGCGTGAACGTGGTCTGTGCCGACAAGACGGGGACGCTCACCGAGAACGGCATGCGATTGGCGGAGGTCCGAGCGGTCGAGCAGTCGCCGCCGGCCCCGCCGGAGACCGTGCTGTCGGCGCTGGCCGCCCACGACCCGCGGCCCAACGCCAGCATGCAGGCGATCGCCGAGGCCCAGCCGCAGGCTCCGGCCTGGACGCCGACCGCCGTGCAGCCGTTCACGTCGGCCAAGAAGTGGAGCGGGATATCGTTCCGCGACGACGCCGGTGGCGCCGACGTGGGCAACTGGGTCATCGGCGCCCCGGACGTGCTGCTCGATCCGGAGAGTGAGACCGCTTCGGTGGCAAGCGAACTCGGCTCCACCGGACTGCGAATACTGCTGCTGGGCCGCACCGACGTCCCGGTGGACTCGGAACCGGTGGCCGGCTCGAGCGTTCCGGGCGTCTTTGTTCCGGTGGCGCTCGTGGTCCTCGAGCAGAAGGTTCGTCCGGACGCCCGCGACACGCTGGAGTACTTCGCGGAGCAGCGAGTCGCGGTGAAGGTGATCTCCGGCGACAATGCGCGCTCGGTCGGCGCGGTGGCGCAATCGCTGGGACTCGGCTCACCGGAGACGTCGGTGGACGCGCGTGAATTGCCCACGGACACCGAGCAACTCGCCGAGGTCGTCGAGTCCGGCGTGACCTTCGGCCGAGTGCGCCCGGACCAGAAGCGGGCCATGGTCAAGGCGTTGCAGTCCCACGACAACACCGTCGCGATGACCGGCGACGGAGTGAACGACGTCCTTGCCCTCAAGGATGCCGACATCGGCGTCGCAATGGGGTCGGGGAGTTCGGCGGCGCGGTCGGTTGCACAGATCGTGCTGTTGGACAACAAGTTCGCGACGCTGCCGTATGTGGTCGGGGAGGGCCGCCGGGTCATCGGCAACATCGAACGCGTCTCCAATCTGTTCCTCACCAAGACCGTGTACGCGGTGCTGCTCGCGCTGTTCGTGGGCATCGGTGGGGTGGTCGGAAAGATGCTCGGCACCGACCCGCTGAGCTACCCGTTCCAACCCATCCACGTGACCATCTCGGCCTGGTTCACCATCGGCATCCCCGCGTTCGTGTTGTCGTTGGCGCCCAACAACGAACGCGCCCGACGCGGGTTCGTGCGACGCGTCCTGCTGATGGCCGTCCCGAACGGCATCATCGTCGGCCTCGCGGCGTTCACCACCTACGTCCTGGTGAATCCGGGCGGTGCGGGAGTCGAGGTCGGCGGAGATGCTGCCGACCTGTCACCGGCGCAAACGCAGGCCGCCACCGCGACGCTGATGACGTTGATCGCGATCGCCGTGTACGTCCTCGCCGTGGTCGCACGCCCGTACACCTGGTGGAAGGTGGTGCTGATCGCGGCATCGGCCGGTGCGTACGTGATCATCTTCGCCTGGCCGTTCACCCAGCACCTGTTCAAACTCGATTCGTCGAACTGGGAGATGAATTCGGTGGCGTTGACCTCGGCGGCAATTGGCATTGTCGCCGTAGAAGCGGTGTCGCGAATCGTGCCCCGCGTGGTTGCCGCCCGAGACATGCGTCGGGCCCCAGTCAACTCGTCAGATCGGGCCGACTCGTCAGATCAGGCGAAGTCGATAGACTGACGTCAAGCCGCCGGAGACGCCGGCGCGTCGATCAGGAGATGTGATGGACCTCAAAGGGCTCGTGGACAAGGCCAAGGCAGCACTGAAGGGCAACCCCAGCCTCATCGACAAGGGCGGCGACGCCGTCGACAAGGCGACCGGCGGCAAGTACGCAAAGCACGTCGACAAGGCGCAGGACGCCGCTCGCAAGGCCGTCGGCTCGGATAAGCCTCGCGACCCGCAGGCCAACGATCCGCAACAGGGTGCGCCGTAGTCGCTCCATTTCGGTAGTCAGTTCGTTCTCGAAGCACCGCCGACCGCCTTCGGGTGCCGCCGATACGCCGATACCGTCGGGTCGCCGGCGATCCAGTGTCGCCACGGGCGGTCGGCGGCCCGGCGAACCCCCACGCGCGGTCCGGATTCGATGGTGAGCGGACTGCTTTCGATCGCGTCGAACCGAACCGGTCCCGCGCCGGCCAGGTCGGTGTCGAGGTCGGCCATGGTGATTCCGAGCGCCCGCGTCAGGTTGCCGGGTCCGCGCGCCAGGTGTGCCGATGTGCGAGCAGCCGGTCGTCGGGCGAACGCCAGCTCTTCACCCGCGACGACCTCCCCGGCTCGCAGGAGGACGGCCGACGCGCTGCCCTCGGGGCCGTGCACCACGTTGGCGCAGTGGTGGCCGTGGATGCGGTAGACGTAGAGCCGACCGGCGGGGCCGTACATGATTTCCGACCGTGCGGTACGCGTGTAGGCGTGCGACGCCGGGTCGTCCGGACCGGCGTACGCCTCCACCTCGGTGATCCGGAGGGTGACGCCGTGGCCGGTCAGGCGACCGCCCAGCAGTGAGCGCGCGAAGGCGTTGACGCTATTCTCTCTGTCCATGGCCAAGACGAGCAGCTCCATCGAGGTCGACCTGTCACCGGAAGATACCTGGTCGGCGGCGTCGGATCTGTCGCGGTACGACGACTGGCTCGTGCTGCACGACGGTTGGCGCAGCCCGCTCCCGGCAGCCGGTGAGCTCGCCAAGGGCGTCGAGGTGACGTCTGTGGTCAAGGTGAAGGGCACCCGAGTGCGCGTCGACTGGGTGATCGAAGCGTACGAGCCGATCACCAAGGTCCGCCTCAAGGGCAACGGCAAAGGTGGGGTGAAGGCCAAGCTCGAGCTGGGCATCGTTCCCATTTCTGCGGGATCGGCAGTAACCTTCACAGTTGATCTGGGTGGACTGCCACTCATCGGGTCTGCAGGAAAGGCAGCGGCGATGGCGGTGTCGGGGGACTTGCGCAAGTCGCTGGACAATTTCCGTGAGGTTTTCGGCTGATTCATCAGCAGTAGGGGAACGAGGCAAGACATGGGGCGTCACAGCTCCGGCTCCGACCGGCCCGTCAACGGGTCGGGCAGTGCCGATCAATCGAGTTCGAACACAGCGCGAGTTCAGCGCCGCACCACCGGCCAGTCGGCTGGGGGCTCGACGACTGGGGGCTCGACGACACCGTCGGGCCGTGTTCCGTTGGCGACCAAGCCGGTTCCGGCCGACGACGACTTCGGGTTCGAACACCGCGAGGTGTCCTCCTCCGGCGGACGTCGAGGCTGGTGGTGGGCGCTGGCCGCGCTCGTCGTGATTGCGGCGCTGGTCACCGGGTTCATCCTGTGGCGAGCCGGATCATCCGGCTGCGGTGGTGACCGGAAGACGGTGGCGGTGGCGTCCGACGCCGCCATGACCGGCGCGCTGCGCGACATCGCGGCCAAGGCCTCCGCGGATTCCTGTTTCGACTTCGACGTGCAGAGCGCCGCAGGTGCCGACGTTCCGGGCCTGCTCACCCAGGGCGACAAGGCGCCCGACCTGTGGCTGGCCGATTCGCAGGTGCAGGCCCGACGGGTCACCACCCAGGTGCGTCAAGACCTCGACCTGGTGACGCCGTCGATCGCCGTCACGCCGACCGTCGTCGCCGGACGACAGGTGCCTGCGCTGCAGAGCTGGGTCGACGTGATGAAGCTGCAGGATCTGCGGACCGGCTCGCCATTGGACACCTCCACCGGCGACGCCCCGATCATCGGCGCGCTCGCCGAGGTCGACTCGGGTGCGTTGACGCAGCAGGAACTGACCGGCGCGATGTCGATCCTGGCGATCCAGCAGAACAACGCCCGTCTCACCAACGACAACGAGGGCACCCGCCTCAATCTGGCGAACACCTCGACCGTGCCCGTGGTCACCACCGAACAGCAGTTCCTGCTGTTCACCCGCACTCACCCGGGTTCCGAACTCAAGGCCGTGGTTCCGGCCGACGGCACCGTCATGCTGGACTACCCGCTGGTGAACACCGCGTCGTCGGCACGGCATGGCGACGCCGCCGACGCCGGCGCAGCGCTTGTCGCGGCGGTGAAGACCGATGACGGGCGCAAGGCGCTGGCGGCTGCCGGCTACCGCGCCCCGGACGGCAGCGGTGCAGCGCAAGGCGGCGTGGGTGAAGACGTGAAGGTTCTCGCCCTGCGCGATCCCGCGGCCGTCGACCGCGCCCTCCGGCAGTGGCAGGTCCTAGGCGTGCCGATCCGCACACTCGTCGTGCAGGACACGTCCGGGTCGATGCAGACCCCCGTCGGCAACACCACACGCGCCGGCCTGCTCATCGACGCGTCGATGACCGGCCTCGACATCTTCCCGCGCAATGCGATGGTCGGCGGCTGGGCGTTCGGGATCAACAAGGGTGGACAGGGTCAGGACTGGGTCGAGCTGGCGTCGATCCGGCGGCTGGATGCTCCCGCGGAGGGCGGCGACCATCGCGACGAACTGGCCGCGGCCGTTCGTCAGGGATTGGCGCCGTCGGCGCTCGGCGGCGGCACGGGTCTCTACGACACCACCTTGGCGGCGTTCAAGAGGGTTCAGTCCACCTACGACCCGAACTACTCCAACAGCGTCATCATCATGACCGACGGCAAGAACGAGGATCCGGACAGCATCAGCCTGAGTGAACTTCTCGCGACGCTGAAGCGGCTCGAAGATCCGGCCCGCCCGGTTCTGATCCTGACGATCGGGATCTCCGAGGACGCCGACACCACCTCGCTCAAGAAGATCGCGCAGGCCACCGGCGGCACCACCTACGTCGCCGAGAACGCGGGCGACATCAAGCAGGTGTTCACCAACGCCATCGCGGCGCGCGTGCAGGCGGCCGGACGATGAGTCGGCGCGGCCTGTCCTTTACCTGAGGATTACCTACTGAAACGTCTGCGGGGGCTGCCTTCCTCGTGTTCGGTGGGCACAATTGTCGTCATGACCGCCACCGCGCCTCGATCGCCCAGCACTGTCCCGACCGCCGGCGCCCGCGGGCAGACGCTGAGACGGACCGGGGGAGCCCTCGCCGCAATGGCCGCGGTCGGGATGGTCGCCGCGTGCGGTTCCGACGACGCCGACTCGTCGAGCAGTACCGCGGCCGAATCGACCACCGCAACCTCTGCTGCGGGTTCGACTTCGGCGTCGGGTTCGGGTGAGTACAAGGACGGGACCTACACCGCGACCGGCGAATACACGCGACCCGGTGGTCAGCAGGAGGTCGGGGTGACGGTCACCCTCGCGAACTCCATCATCACCGGCGTCACCATCGACACCAGCTTCGCGAAGGGCCCGTCGGCGGAGTATCAGGGCAAATTCTCGAGCGGCATCAGCGCCGTGGTCGTCGGCAAGAACATCGATGACATCGACGTGCACAAGGTATCCGGCTCGTCGCTGACGTCGGGCGGATTCAACCAGGCGATCGAGAACATCAAGACCCAGGCTCAGGCCTGACCCGGCGCACCTTCGACACGCAGGATCGATGAGCGCGCCGGCCGGTAGTGACTGGGTGTTCGACGCCCTCGGCACCCGCTGGACGATCACCACGCCGGCACCGATGTCCGCATCGGCGCGTGCCGAGGTGGCGGGCGAACTCGACCGCATCGACCGCGTTTGGTCGCGCTTCCGCGCCGACTCGTTGGTCACCGAGATCGCCGCGCGGGCAGGTGATTACCCGATCGCAGAGAGTGATCGGCCACTGATGGACTGGTATCGGCAACTGTACGAACTCACCGCGGGTGCGGTGTCGCCCTTCGTCGGCCAGACCCTCGTCGATGCCGGCTATGACGCCGACTACACGCTACGGCCATCAGAGCGCGTCCGTGCTGCGCCGCCGTGGGAAACCGTGCTCGGTGGTCACGACGGTGTGCTCGACGTCCTGGTCCCCACCGTCATCGATGTGGGCGCTGCGGGCAAGGGTTTCGCCGTGGACCGGGTTGCCGCCATCGTGTCCGAGTCCACAAACGACTACATCGTCGACGGCGGTGGTGACATGTTCATCTCGGCGTTCGACACCCCGCGCCGGGTCGCGCTCTAACATCCCTCCGCCCCGACGAAGGCGATCGGCGTGGTCGAGGTGAGCGGGGCGGCGATCTGTGCGTCGGCGAGCAATCGTCGGACGTGGGCGCAGTGGCATCACATCGTCGATCCGCGTACCGCATCGCCTGCGCGAGAAGTGTTGGCGACGTGGGTGATTGCGCCGACCGCGATGATCGCCGACGGTTTGGCGACCGCCCTGTTCTTCACCCCGGCGGCCGCGCTGCGCACTCGGTTCGACTATTGCCCCGAGGGTTTCCATCACGTGACGGTTCGACGCGGAGGTGGCGTCGAGCACACGGCGGTGCCGGGATTGGAGTTGTTCCTGTGAATCGTATTCTTGGACCCGGTCGATGGGCGTCGCGACGGCTCACTCCGCACCGTGCGGTGCTGCTGGCCCTGCTTCTCCTGGCCGCGGCGGCCTTCGTCGTGTCGGCGCTCGACGCTGACTTCGGCTACGAACCGTCGGACCTGCTGACCTGGATCGTCGTCGCCGTGGTTGTGAGCGGTGCGGTGACGTACTTGTGCGCGTTCATCATTCGCGTTCCGCCCAATTCCGACTCGTGGCTGATCACCGGACTGATCCTGTTCTTCGTGCTGCCCGGTGGCTCGGCGGAGACCGCCGTCGCGACGGTCGCTTTGGGTTCGGCGGCTGCGGCGGTGTCGAAGTACGTGCTGGTTTGGCGGCGTCGGCTCATCATCAATCCTGCTGTGGCGGGGGCGATCACCTGCTACGCCGTCGCCTATGCGGGCGCCGACGACGTGAGCTATCCGTTCTGGTGGGTCGCCGCGAAGCCGTTGCTGATCCCGATGATCGTGATCGGGGCGGTGTTGGTGACGGTGCTGCGGGAGTGGCCGCTGATTGTCGGCTATTTCGTTGGCGCGCTTGGGGCCATCGGCTATGTGCAGCTCGACCAGGGCGGTCAGGATCTCGAGCTGTGGCTGACGTCGAGTCCGATGATCTTCCTGGCGGCGATCATGTTGCCCGAACCGTTGACGTCGCCCGCCACGAGGGTCGCCCGCGTTGTGTACGGCGTGTTGGTCGGCGCAGTTCTGCACTGTCAGCAACTCGTCGAGATCACCGATTCGTACACCCTCGAATTCACGCCGGAGATCGCACTGGGGATCGGTTGTGTGTTCGCCTTCGTCGTGCGGCTGGCCACGCGGTCGGCGCGCCGTGTTCCGCTGACCGATATCCGGGTGGACCCGTTGGCGGAAAACATATTTGGCGTGCAGGGCTCGGTGTCGAGTGGCGCACCGCCCAGCTACGCGCCCGGCCAGTGGGCCAGTGTCAGCGTACCGCGATGGAACCGGCCGCTGTGGCAGAGTTCGCGTCGGGTGTTCTCGTTCGTGTCGGCATCCCGAACCGCGCCCGTCGAGTTCGGCTTCACCGTGGCCGGACCGCCGTCGCCTTTCAAGCAGGACCTCATCGACGGAACTGCCTCGCGAGCCTTCATCGACAATCGCGGTGGCGGATTCGTGCTACGCGGTCGGCTGCTCGCACGGTCGCCCGTTGTTCTGGTCGCCGGCGGAATCGGGATCACGCCGTTTGTCTCCATGCTTCGGGCCCGCCTTGATTCGGGTGTTGATCTCTCGAATCTGACTGTGGTGCATATTGTCCGGTCGGATGCGCGTCGGGTGTACACCGACGTTCTCGACGCGGCAGCGGCCGCAGGTGCTCGCGTCGAGGTTGTGGTGTCAGCGGACGGCGGCGTGCCGAAGGGGCTGTTGTCTGCAGGTGCGCACTACTTTGTGTCCGGAGCGCCGACGTTTGTTTCGGACACCTCGTCGTCGATCCGGCGACTGGACCCGTCGACCCGCCTGCGCCCGTGGCGCATTCACACCGACACCTTCGTCGGATACTGAAAGTAGGGGAGGAAGTTTCTTCCCCGGGGTTTGGTGTCTTCCCCTCGAAAATATGCGGGGAGGACACCAAGAGTAGGGGAGGAAGTTCTTCCCCTACTTTCAGGGCGGGCTCTTGTGGCAGCCTGAAAGGCATGGACTTCGAGTACCACTGCGACATCGTGATGCTCGTGGTGTCGCCTCGTCATGCCTATTTCGGCCGACCCAAAGACGGTCCGGCCGACGATGCGCCCACCACGACACCCGACGCCGTGGAGGTGATCGCCGACAAAGGGATCCGCGGCGACCGGTTCTTCGGGGTGCGGGCGCACACCGAGGCTGCCGTGACCTTCCTCGCCATTGAGGCGTGGGAAGCCGCTGCCGGACAGGCGGACCCGATCCTCGCGCGCCGCAACGTCGTCGTCCGAGGCGTCGAACTCGACCCGCTGCGCGGTCGCGAGTTCGCGATCGACACCGGCGACGGACCCATCCGATTCCGCGGCGGCCGGCCGGCGCATCCGTGTGCGTGGATGGACACGATGGCCGGTGAAGGTGTGCGCAAGGCGCTGATCGGACGCGGTGGCCTACGCGCACAACCGCTGTCGTCGGGCACCCTGCACGTCGGGCCCGCACTGTTGCGCTGCGACGTCGAACTCGATGCCACGCGTGCCGCCGATCAAGTGCGACGCGCGCAGCCGATGTGACGGACAGTCAGCCGGCGAGGGCGCGAAGGAAGAAGCCCAGGTTGGCAGGCTTCTCGGCTAGCCGACGGACGAAGTAGCCGTACCATTCCTCGCCGTACGGGATGTACACGCGGACCCGTGCACCCGACTGCACCAGACGGCGCTGTTCGTCGGTCCGGATGCCGTACAGCATCTGGTGTTCCCACGAGTCGGGCTCGCGGCCGAGTTCGCGAGCCAAAACGCCGGCCGCCTCGATGATCACCGGATCGTGGCTGGCCACCATCGGATAACCGTTGCCCTTCATCAGGATTCGCAGACAGCGCAGATAGGCTTCGTCGATCTGACGACGATCCGGGAACGCGACCGACGCGGGCTCGGCATAGGCGCCCTTGCACAGCCGGATGCGGGCGCCGGACGCAGCGAACTCGGCGCAGTCGTCCTCGGTACGAC
This sequence comes from Gordonia sp. NPDC003585, assembly GCF_040610755.1. NCBI lineage: Bacteria > Bacillati > Actinomycetota > Actinomycetes > Mycobacteriales > Gordoniaceae > Gordonia > Gordonia sp. NPDC003585. The sequence goes on from NZ_JBEXMX010000101.1 coordinate 12,469, forward strand.
GCAGATACGCCTGTAGCACCGTCCCGACCTCGGGGAAGTCGCCGCGGAGCGACCGCACGATCGACAGTCGTTCGTCCACGGTCGTGTGGTCCTCGGCATCAACCGTGACGAGCACTCCCGCCGCACGGGCCGCGGATGCGATGCGACGAGCATTGGCCTCCGCGATCTTGGCACCATGCTCGGGGAGTGACTGCCCGAGTGCCGTCAGCTTGAGCGACACCTCAAGCTGACCCGAAGCAGTCGCACCCAACCCCGACATCGCCTCCAGCAGCGACAAATACGCGGTGACCGTCGCGTCGGCCTGGGCCTCGACCACGGTGTCCTCACCGAGGAAGTCGATCGTCACCGAGAGTCCGTCGTCGAACTCGGCTCGAATGGCGGCGAGGACGTCGACCTCGCTCTCGCCGGGGACAAATCGGCGCACGACGCGCTCGGTGACCGCGAGGCGCTGTGACGTCTCCTTGATGCGGTCGCTCTTGGCGGCGGCGGTGATGGCCGGCCGGAGTACCGAATCGAAAACCTTGCTCACAACCGTTCCCCCTTCACTCTGCGTTCATGTGCGGATAGCCGGAAACCGTCGGTGGCACAAAGGTTTCCTTGATGGTCCGGGTCGATGTCCAACGCATCAGGTTCGCCTTCGACCCCGCCTTGTCGTTGGTGCCCGACGCGCGCGCACCGCCGAACGGCTGTTGGCCGACGACAGCGCCGGTGGGCTTGTCGTTGATGTAGAAGTTGCCCGCGGCGTTGCGAAGACGGTCGGCGGCCGTGGCCACCGCGCCGACATCGCCGGCGATGATCGAGCCGGTGAGGGCGTAGCGGGCGGTCGAATCCACTTGTGACAGGGTCGATTCGAACTGTGGATCGTCGTAGACGTGCACCGAGAGGATCGGCCCGAAGTACTCGGTGGAGAACGCCTCATCGGTCGGGTCGTCGGAGAGCAGCACCGTGGGTCGCACGAAGAAGCCTTCCGAATCGTCGCATTCACCGCCGACCGCCACCGTCAGCGATGGCGTCGACTTGGCCCGGTCGATCGCGGCGACCTGCTTGTCGAATGCGCGCCGGTCGATCAACGCGCCACCGAAGTTGGTGAGATCGCGAACATCGCCGTAAGTGAGTTCGGCTGCCTCGGAGAGGAAGTCGTCGCCCATGCGGTCCCACACCGAGCGTGCGATGTAGGCGCGCGAGGAGGCCGAACACTTCTGGCCCTGGTACTCGAACGCTCCGCGGATGAGAGCGGTGCGCAACACGTCGGGGTCGGCCGACGTATGTGCCACGATGAAGTCCTTGCCGCCGGTCTCGCCGACGATTCGCGGATAGTTGCGATAGCGGTCGATGTTGGTGCCGACCTCGCGCCACAGATGCTGGAAGGTTGCGGTCGAACCGGTGAAGTGGATGCCGGCCAGGTTCTCGTCGGCGAGTGCGACGTCGGAGACCGCGCGGCCGTCGCCGTTGACAAGATTGATCACGCCGGCGGGTAGCCCGGCCGCCTCGAGCAGCTTCATGGTGAGGTGGGCTGAATATGCCTGCGTCGGTGATGGTTTCCACACCACGGTGTTGCCCATCAGCATCGGAGCCGTGGGCAGGTTGCCGGCGATGGCAGTGAAGTTGAACGGCGTGATCGCGTAGACGAAACCGTCGAGCGGACGGTGGTCGAGCCGGTTCCAGACACCAGGAGAGGAGATGGGTTGCTCGGCCAGGATCTCTCGGGCGAAGGCGACGTTGAAGCGCCAGAAGTCGGTCAGCTCGCACGGCGCGTCGATCTCGGCCTGCTGCACCGTCTTTGACTGGCCGAGCATGGTCGCCGCGGCGATTCGCTCGCGCCACGGCCCGGACAGCAGATCGGCCGCACGCAGCAGCACGGCGGCGCGGTCGTCGAAGGAGGTGTGCGCCCAATCGGCGGCGGCAGCGCGGGCGGCGTCGACAGCTGCCCGGGCGTCGTCGTGGGTGGCGTTGGTGATGGTGCCCAGCACCTCGCGGTGAGCGTGCGGCGCTACGACGTCGATGGGTTCGCCGTCGCCGACATGTGCGGCGCCGGCGATGACGTGCGGCAGTTCGCGCGGTTCGGCCGACGACTGTGCCGCGAGTTCCTCGGTGATGCGGCGTCGTTCCGGGGTGCCCGGTGCGTAGGTGTGAACCGGCTCGTTGGCCGGTCGTGGTGGCGTGGTGATGGCATCCATACGCCAAGTTCACCTGAGCAAGGCACTCCCGAGTATGTCTGATTGCAAAAGATAGAGGCGTAGTGTTTGTCCATATGGACAACACGCGCGGTCTGCCACTGGGGCGATTGCTGCTGGCCCTCGACCGCACGGTCGTCACTCTGGTCACCGCTCCGCGAGGGCTGGACGAGTCGGTGTCGTCGCTGGCCATGATCGACATCGACGACATCCACTACGGGTTGGGCCGCGCGGCGCGTGGTGCCGATCTGTATCTGCTGGTCGGGCTCGACGACGAGACGACCCGCAGGCTGCTGGCCGGTCTGGGCGGGCATCGTCCGGTCGCGGTGATGTCGAAATCGCCGTCGGAGGAGGTGGTGGCGCTCGCCGACCGACTCGGGATCGCGGTGATCTCCGTCGATCCGCACGCCCGCTGGGAGCGGCTCTACAACCTCGTCGTCCGGGTGCTCGACGGTGTTCGCGTCCTCGACGACGACGGCGGTGAGTCGATGCGGGCGGGCAACACCGGGGATCTGTTCGAACTCGCGGGCGAGGTGGCACGCCGGACGGGCGGACTCGTCAGCATCGAGGACGAAGGATCGCACGTACTCGCCTACAGCACCGCGGGCGACGAGGCCGACGAACTGCGCCGACTGTCGATCCTCGGCCGGGAGGGGCCGCCGGAGATGCTGGCGTGGCTCCGGCAGTGGGGCGTCATGGACGCCTTGCGCACGTCGTCGGACGTCGTGGTCGTCGACGAGCGTGCAGATCTCGCGTTGCGCCGCAGGTTGGCGGTCGCGATCCGCACACCGAGCGGTGGCGAGCAACTGGGCGCGTTCCTGGGTGTGGTGTGGCTTCAGGAGGGTGCGACACCGCTCGCCGACGATGCGTCACAGGTGTTGGTGGGAGCGGCAGCGGTGGCGGCCCGGGTGATCGCGCGGCGCCGCGCCGCCGGCAGCGACCACGACGACCTCGTGCGGCGACTCGTCGGCAGCCGCGGCGAGGTCATCGACGCCGGACATCTGGGCGCCCAGTTGGGTATCGATCCCGCGAGCCCGGTGTCGGTGGTCGCCTTCGGTGTTGCCGAGGGCGAACCGGCTGCCCTGGACTCCGTCACCGGCCACGTGTCGGCATTGATGTTGCACGCCAGCGCATTCAGTCCGCTGTCGGTCACCACGCTGGTCGGCCCACGGGCGTACGTGGTTCTCCCAGGTGTGAGCGCCGATGCCGCGATGTCGTGGGCCCGAGCCGCGGTGGACGCGACGCATCGTCAGTTCGGTGTTCGGGTCCGGGCGGTGATCGCCGGACCCGCAGACGGTTTGGCGGAGGTGCCCGCGTTGCGGACACACGCCGACCAGGTGCTCGACGCCGCCGAGCGCGAAGGGGAACTCATCGACGACGTCACCACCGTCGAACGTTCGCGTACCGGCGTGCTGCTGGGAGAGATCGTCGGAATGCTCTCGGAGAACCCGGATCTCGTCGACCCTCGGGTGACGTCACTTGCTGCCCTGGACGACGAGTCGGGCAGCGAGTTCACGCCATCGCTGCGCGCCTACCTCGACCACTTCGGCGATGTCCGCACCGCCGCAAGCGATCTGCATGTGCACCCGAACACGTTGCGTTACCGCATTCGCCGTATCCAGGAACTGACCGGCATGGACCTCGACGACCCGGCCACCCGGCTCGTCGTGGCGTTGTCGTTGCGAGTGAGCTGACACACGAAGAGTACTGCCGCCGGCCTCCTGACCTGCGGAAATGCGCAAGCGTCGTGGCCGAAAAACCTAGGGGAAGAGTCTCTTCCCCGGGGTTCGAAGTCGTCCCCTAGGAAATTCTGGGGGAGGACTCCAAGGGTAGGGGCAGCCTCAATCGGTCGACGCAACAGGCCTCGTGTGAGAGGTAGCCGGTATGGGCAGGGCGGTAGCGCCGGAAGCGTTTTGGGTAGCGATCG
>NZ_JBEXMX010000102.1:0-16265 GCF_040610755.1 Gordonia sp. NPDC003585
GTCACCGTCGTCCCAGACGACGACGAGCCCGAGGTCGCGGACCGGGGCGAAGATGGCACTGCGAGTGCCGAGCACCACCTGCGCGGCGCCGCGTCGTGCGGCCAGCCAGCGTCGATAGCGCGCGGTGGGACCAAGTCCGGCCGCGAGCGTCACGCACCGGTCACCGAGCAGCGGTTCGCACGCTGCCGACAGGCGGTCGAGGTCGCGCTGGTCGGGCACCACGATGATTGCCCCGCGTCCCGCGGCGACCGTCGTCGCAGCGAGTTCGGCGAGCCGATTCGGCCAGTCCTCGCCGGGCACCGCCTGCCAGATGGCACGCGGGTGCCCCTCGGCGAGGGAATCCAGAAAGCCCTCCGCCGACCGGTAGACCTGCCAGGATGCGCGGTCGGGAGCCGTGACCACCGACGTGGGTTCCGGGGTTTGTTCCTTCTCCGTGCGCGCGTGCCGTGGCGGGATCGCCAGGCGAACGACGTCACCCATCGTGCCGGCGTACCGATCGGCGACCGCCCGGCACAGGGCGGCCAGTTCGGGTCCCAGCACGGGTTCGGCCGAGACCACGCGGTCGAGCCACCCGAGTTTGCCTGGATGGTCGCTCTCCTCGATCCGTTGCAGCAGGATGCCGTCGACGAGGCGCCCGGCGAATCGAACTCGCACACGAACCCCGGGTTGCGCGATCGCGTCCTGTTCGGCGTCGATCAGGTAGTCGAAAGGGCGGTCTAGATGTGTGAGCCCGAGGAACGGAAGCACCTGAGCCACCGGTTGCGACGAGGCGGGTGTGCGGGCGCCCTTTCGAGCGGTCCGCCCTCGCGTTGGTGCACCCTTTTCGCCGCGCCCTTCGAGGCTCGTCGCTTGCGCTCCTCGCACCTCAGGGAGCGGAAGGCTCACCTGTGGGCCGGGTGTCAGAGTCCTGCGGCTGCGCGCAGTTTGTCGGCCCGATCGGTCCGCTCCCACGGCAGATCGACGTCGGTACGCCCGAAGTGCCCGTAGGCGGCGGTCGGCCCGTAGATCGGACGCAGCAGGTCGAGATCGCGAATGATCGCCAGCGGACGCAGGTCGAAGTTCTCGGAGATGACCCGCTCGATGACAGCGGGGTCGACCTTTTCGGTTCCGAAGGTCTCCACGAACAGCCCGACGGGGGCGGCCTTGCCGATCGCGTAGGCGACCTGCACCTCGATGCGGTCGGCCAGACCCGCGGCAACGGCGTTCTTGGCCACCCAGCGCATCGCGTACGCCGCCGACCGGTCGACCTTCGACGGGTCCTTGCCGGAGAAGGCGCCACCACCGTGACGGGCCATGCCGCCGTAGGTGTCGACGATGATCTTGCGGCCGGTGAGGCCGGCGTCGCCCATCGGTCCGCCGAGCACGAACTTGCCGGTCGGGTTCACCAGGAGGCGGTAGCCCTCCGTGCTCAGCGTCGACACCTGCAGGTCGGCGAGAACGGCCTCGACGACCTCGGACCGGATGTCCGGCGTGAGCATGTTCTCGAGATCGATGTCGGCGGCGTGCTGCGTCGAGAGCACCACGGTGTCGAGCCGGACCGGCTTGTCGCCGTCGTATTCGATGGTCACCTGTGTCTTGCCGTCCGGGCGCAGATACGGCAGCACACCGGTCTTGCGGACCTCGGTAAGCCGACGTGACAGGCGATGCGCGAGCGCGATCGGCAGGGGCATGAGTTCGGGGGTCTCGCTGCTGGCGTAGCCGAACATCAGACCCTGGTCGCCCGCGCCCTGGTTGTCGATCTCGTCCTCGGAGATTCCGCTGCGGCTCTCGTGGGAGTTGAACACGCCGCCGGCAATGTCGGGCGACTGCGCACCGATCGCGACGTTGACGCCGCACGACGCGCCGTCGAATCCCTTGGTCGACGAGTCGTAACCGATGTCGAGGATCTTCGCGCGGACGATGCCGGGGATGTCGACGTAGGCAGTGGTGGTCACCTCACCGGCGACATGCACCTGACCGGTGGTCACCAGGGTCTCGACGGCGACCCGCGCCTTGGGGTCGTCGGTCAGGATGGCGTCGAGCACCGAATCGCTGATCGCATCGCAGATCTTGTCGGGATGTCCCTCGGTGACGGATTCACTGGTGAACAGGCGTGACGCGGAGGTGGTCATCGGGTCCTCTCAAGGCGGGTCGCGTTAGCACAGGTCGCAGGAGTGCATGGTTGCGTCCGGGAGGTCACCACTGTTCCCCCAGGACGCCAATGTGAGTGCGTTCCAACCTACACACCCACGCAGACAGCCCGCGCGGTGTGGGTCACGCACCCCGACCATCAGGCACCAGGCCGCGCACTTCGTCAAGTATTCGGCTCGACATGAGGGTTTTCGAACCCAGCGGAAGCGCGGTTTCGGCGCCTTGCGCAGAGAGCAGCCAGCCGGTGTTGTCCTCGGTGCCGAACGCTTTTCCGTCGCCCACTGCGTTGACGACGAGCAGGTCACAGCCCTTGCGGGCCAGCTTCGCCCGTCCGTGGTCGAGGACCCCGCCCGTTTCGTCGCCGGTCTCTGCAGCGAAACCGACGATCACGGTCTCCGCCGGGATCGCGCCCGCTGCGCGGCTCTCCACCAGGCCCCGCAGGATGTCCGGGTTGGTCGTCAGCTCGATGGGCGCGGGTCCCGCGTCGCCCTTCTTGATCTTCGCGTCGGCGACCGAGACCGGACGGAAGTCGGCCACCGCGGCCGCCATGATGACCACGTCGGCCTCGGCCGATCGCTTGGTCATCTCGTCGGCGAGTTCGCGAGCCGTGGACACCCGGACGATGTCCACGCCCGACGGATTGCCGGGGTCGGCGGTCGAGCCGGCAACGAGGGTGACCTTGGCGCCACGCTGCGCTGCGGCTCGGGCGAGGGCAAAGCCCTGCTTTCCGGAGCTGTGATTGCCCAGGAAGCGCACCGGGTCGATGGGTTCACGGGTGCCGCCGGCGCTGATGACGAAACGTACTCCCGCGAGGTCGTAGGGCAGGGCGTCGGCGTGCTCGAGCAGCAGATCGGCGAGCAGCGCGATCTCCTGCGGTTCGGGGAGCCGGCCGGGGCCCGAATCGGTGCCGGTGAGGCGGCCGGATGCCGGAGTCATCACGGTGGCACCGTGTGCGCGCAGAGTTGCGACGTTGGCCACCGTGGCGGGGTGCTCCCACATCTCGGTGTGCATGGCCGGCACGAACAGCACCGGACAGCGGACCGTCAGCAGCGAAGCGGTCAGCAGGTCATCGGCGCGGCCGCCCGCGGCCCGGGCCATCAGGTCGGCCGTGGCAGGCGCGATCACCACGAGGTCGGCACCCTGCCCCAGCCGGACATGGGCGACCTGGTCGACGTCGTCGAAGACGTCGGTGGTCACGGGATGGCCGCTGAGCGCCTCGAAGGTGGCGGCACCGACGAACTTGAGCGCCGACGCAGTGGGCACGACGCGAACGTCATGACCGGCCTCGGTGAAATGCCGGATGACCGAGCACACCTTGTAGGCGGCGATGCCGCCTCCGACACCGACGATGATGCGTCGACGTGCTCCACCCGATCTGCTCATCGCGGCAGTGTCGCTCATCGAGGCTGCGTGGACTTATTCGCCTTCGGTGTGCTCGAGCAGGTCCGAGTGGATCTCCCGCAGCGCGATCGACAGCGGCTTCTCCTGCAGACCCGGCTCGACGAGCGGACCGACGTACTCGAGGATGCCGTCGCCGAGCTGGTTGTAGTAGTCGTTGATCTGACGTGCACGCTTGGCCGCGTAGATCACGAGCGCGTACTTGGACGACGCGCGCTCGAGCAGGTCGTCGATCGGCGGGTTGGTGATGCCCAGCGGCGTGTCATAGGCCGGCGCGTCGGCGATCTCGGTCATGTCGAAGTTGGTCTGCGTGCTCACTCGATCTCCTGCTGCTGCGGTGACGTGGAAAGTCTGTGGTTCGGGTCGGTCGGGTACCGGCCGGTGGGCGGTCCTCAGCGGTTGCCTGCGGCATCCTGCCGCGGGTGTGCGGCGGGCTGAGAAGGTCCGACCAGCAAGGATACCAACTCACTGGCCGCTCGGTCGACTTCGCTGTTCACGATCACGTGATCGAACTCGTCGCGAGCTGCCATCTCTGTCCGTGCGGTGTTGAGCCGACGCTCGATGGCCTCGGGGCTCTCGGTGCCGCGACCGGTCAATCTGGCGACCAGATCGTCCCAGCTCGGCGGCGCGAGGAACACAGTTGTGGCCTCGGGAAGGTGGGCGACCACGTTGCGCGCACCGACCAGGTCGACCTCGACGAGCACCGGCGATCCGGCAGCGAGTGCGTCGAGGACCGGTCGGCTCGGCGTGCCCGAACGCTGCAGCCCACCGTGGATCTCGGCCCATTCGAGAAGCTCGTCGTCGGCGATCATCCGGTCGAACTCGTCGGAGCCGACGAAGAAATAGTCGCGTCCGTCGACCTCGCCGGGGCGCGGCGAGCGTGTGGTCGCGGAGACGCTGAAGTACAAATCCGGCACAGCGGCACGAACTCGCGCCACGACGGTGGACTTGCCGACGGCCGAGGGGCCGACCAAAACGATCAGTCGGCCCCTCGTGCGTTCGGTCGGTTGCTCGCTCAGGAGCTGAACTTCTCGAGCAGAGCCTTGCGCTGACGATCACCGAGACCGCGCAGACGGCGGGTCGGAGCGATCTCGAGTTCGGTCATGATCTCCTGCGCCTTGACCTTGCCGACCTTGGGCAGGGCCTCGAGCAGGGCGGAGACCTTCATCTTGCCGAGGATCTCGTCGTTCTCGGCATCCTTGAGCACCTGCTGCAAGTCGGTGCCGCCGCGCTTGAGGCGCTCCTTCAGTTCGGCGCGAACTCGCCGAGCAGCAGCAGCCTTCTCCAAGGCTGCCGCGCGCTGCTCGTCTGTCAACTGGGGAAGGGCCACGATTCCTCCGTATTTCGTTCTACTTCGATCAGTCTGTCGGGATCACATGACCATGTAACCCACTCGGCCGCTGTACAAACGCGGACGCGTGCTCGACCGTACCCAACGTGAGCAGGCAATTCGAGCGCGACCCCCGCGCAGAGCTTCCGTGCACATGTTGTACTTTGCGGCACCGACAACCCGGTACGGACAGCTCGCCGGGCATGCATACCCGCAGGTCAGATCGCATTATCGACCGCGCGAGAGTCTGCCGCGACACCGCTACGGCTGTGACGCGTGTGACGCAAGCGCATCCTCGAATCTTCCTAGACTTGGTGGCCCGCTCCGGTGTGTCGTGCCGATGAACTCGCCGATTCACGCAGGTCAACCGGCGCCGGGAGCGAAGCGAGCGGGCCGAGTACCTCGGGGCACATCAGCCTCCCTGACGCACCGGAACCTCGGCGATCGCGACAGTGCCCCCGGTCGGTCGGGCGTCGACGGTCAGCGTGCCACCGGCCGCTTCGAGCCGGACCCGGCGCGACATCAGACCGAGATGCCCTTCGGTCAGCCGCTCGGCGAGCCGATCACTGCCGCCGGCGTCCGACGCGAGGTCTGCGCCGATGCCGACCCCGTCGTCGACGACCACCAGCCGAGCCTGGCCGGCGTCCCACTCGGCACTCAGCTCGAGGCGATCGGCACCGGCGTGTTTGACGACGTTGGCGACCAACTCTCGCGCAGTGGCGTACAGCAACGCATCCACCGATGTGGAACCTTCGGGCGACCATCCCGCCACGTCGACCACGACGTCGAGGCCTCCGGGCACCGCGACCGAGCGACCGAGCTCATCGAGTGCCACCGCGAGCCCGTGGTGATCGAGCACCGCCGGATTGAGCGTCGTCAACGTCGAGCGCAGCAGCCGACTGGATTCGGTGAGCGCCGCGTCGAGCCGGTCGGTGGCGTCGGGATCGTCGCCGCGCCGGACATCGGAGAGGGTGTGCCGGGCAGCGAGCACGTACTGCATCGCACCGTCGTGCAGCGCGTCGGCGAGATCACGGCGTTCCCGGTCCTCGATCAGCAGCGTTTCGCTCAGCAGATGGGCCCGGTCGGCCGCGAGCGACCCGATCGTCATCACCCGGGAGCGTTGCAGCAGTGACAGCAGAACGCTGGCCAGCGCGAGTGCACCGATCACCACGGTGTGCAGGATGACCAGCGACCACGGCTCACCGTTGGCGGGACGTGCGGCGGCGGTCGTCGCGAAGTAGACCACCACGGTGGGTACTGCGATGACGGTCGGGACCCATGGGCGCAGCGACGTCGCACCCATCATCGGGATGATCGCGAAGCCGGTCAGTAATACGTCGGAGGTCCAACTGATCGAGTCGGAGCGACTGGCGAGGACGGCGAGCACCGTGAGCGCACCCAGGTCGACGAACACCGCCGACCACATCAGCCGCACCGTCACCGCGTCTCCGCGGCGGGCCAACAGGACGGTGATCACCGACCAGATCACGTAGCAGCCCACCACGATCCAGGTTGCGACGAGATAGTCGGCGGGCGGATCGAAGGCGATCACGAGCACGACGAACGCCGCGAGGATCACTCGCAACAACACCTGGATCCGGATTCCGCGCAATCCGTGGTCCAGCAGGATCTCGCGGATCGCGCCCTCGTCGGCCACCGCTGCAAGACCGCGCTCGTCGTCGGCCATCGGCGTCAGTCGATGAGCCCGCGCCGCAGGCCTTCGGCGACCGCGGCGGCGCGGTCGGAGACCCCAAGCTTCTCGTACAGGCGCTGGGTGTGGGTCTTCACCGTCGACGCCCCGATGAACAGTTCAGCCGCAAGCTGCGGGATCGACAGCCCACGGGCAAATCCGGCGAGCACCTGCGACTCCCGCTCACTCAGTGCCGGGGTCTCCGGCGCGGTGTGCATGCGGATCTGGTCGACGAGACCACCGGCCAGTTCGGCCGGCACCACGGTCTCCCCTTTCGCGACGCGCATCACGCCGCCGACGATCGCGTCCCGATCCGAGTCCTTGGACAAGTAGCCACTCGCGCCGCGCTGCAGGGCCTCGAAGACGATCGGCGCGTCGGTCACCGCGGACAGCAACAGGACCCGGGTGCTCAGTCCGTCGCGGGTCACTGCATGCGCGACGTCGGCCCCGGTCATCCCCGGCATCTGGTAGTCCACGACCGCGACATCCGGTGCGGTCTCGCGGATCATGTCGAGCCCGGCACGCCCGTCGCCGGCCTCCCCGACCACCGAGATGCGACCGCTGCTCGTCAGTCCACGCGCGAGGCCGTCACGAAAGAACGGATGATCATCGACGACGACCACTGTCACCAGCGCATTCACCTCGGCTCCCCAATCACCCGCCGAGTCTATCGCCGACGCGTCACCCGCAACGTAGATCCCGGACGAGGGCGTCGCGTCACCTCGACAGCGCGGCTTCGACCTCGTCGATGGTCTGTTCACACGCCGCGCGCAACGTGACCACATCGGGGCCATGCCGCAGGACGCCGCGGGAACTGGCGGGCAGCACCCAGCGCAGGTGTGCACCGTAAAACACCGCGGGCAGGTCGGACGGGGTGGCGCCCTGCGCACCGAGTCCGGGCGCGAGGATCGGCGCCGTGAAGCCACTCAGGTCGAGGCCATGGTTGCGGGTGGCGCCGACGACGAGGCCGACCGTCACACCCTCGCCGTTCTCCGCCGCGGCGGCGTCGACCATCGACTGCGCGACAAATCCGGCCCCGGTGTCGGCGAGCTGCACCCCAACGCCCTCCGGGTTGGACGTCCGAGCCAGGACGAACACCCCGCGATCCGACCGTCGAGCCGCGTCGAGCGCAGGACGGAGCGACTCGAATCCCAGGTAGGGCGAGGCCGTCACCGCGTCCGAGCACAGCGGCGAGGTGTCGTCGAGCCACGCGTGTGCATAGGCGGCCATGGTGGTGCCGATGTCACCGCGTTTGGCGTCGGCAAGCACCAGGGCGCCGAGTTCCCGGCAGCGACGGATGGTTTCTTCGAGCACCGCGAAACCGCCCGAACCGAACGCCTCGAAGAACGCGACCTGCGGTTTGATCACGGCGGCCACCGGCCCGAGTGCTTCGGCACACACCTCGGCGAACCGGGCGAGCCCGTCCACGGACACCGGCAGACCCCACTGCTCGAGCAACTCGGCGTGTGGATCGATACCCGCGCAGAGCCGGCCGCGCGTGTCGACGGCCTGCCGGTAGCGCGCCGCGAAGCCCGAATCGGTCACCTATCCCTCACCCACCAGCGCGCGGTGACGTTCCTGCAGCGACTGCACGCCCACCTGGCCGCGAATGGCTGCCTCGATGCCCTGCACCGCGGCGCTCGCACCCTGCACCGTGGTGATGCACGGAATACCCACCGTCACAGCGGCGCTGCGGATCTCGTAGCCGTCGACGCGAGGTCCGGACTGGCCGTACGGGGTGTTGATCACCATGCTCACCTCGCCGGCCCGAATGGTGTCGACGATGTTGGTCTCCCCCGGTCCCGACTCGAAGTGCTTGCGGACCGTGGTGGCCTCGATGCCGTTGCGCCGCAGGACATCCGCGGTGCCCTCGGTGGCCAGGATGGTGAACCCGAGGTCGGCGAGGTGCTTGACCGGGAAGATCAGCGCCCGCTTGTCCTTGTTGGCCACCGACACGAAGATCGCGCCCGACGTGGGCAGCGACCCGTAGGCCGCCGTCTGCGACTTGGCAAAGGCTCGACCGAAGTCGGCGTCGATACCCATCACCTCGCCGGTCGACTTCATCTCCGGCGAGAGCAGGGAGTCCACCCCGGTGCCGTCGTAGCGGCGGAACCGGTTGAACGGCAGCACCGCTTCCTTGACCGAGATGGGCGCATGCGCCGGGGCCTCGCCGCCGTCGCCCTCGGCGGGCAGCAGTCCACTCGCGCGCAGGTCGGCGATCGACTCACCCAGCATCACCCGGGCGCACGCCTTGGCCAGCGGCACGGCGGTCGCCTTGGATACGAACGGAACGGTCCGGCTTGCGCGCGGGTTCGCTTCGAGGACGTAGAGGATGTCGTCCTTCAGCGCGTACTGCACGTTGAGCAGTCCTCGTACGCCGATCCCCTTGGCGAGTGCTTCGGTGGATTCGCGCACCATCGCCAGGTCGGCGCGGCCGAGCGTCACCGGGGGCAGCGCGCACGCGGAGTCGCCGGAGTGGATGCCCGCTTCCTCGATGTGCTCCATCACACCGCCGATGTAGACCTCGTCGCCGTCGCACAGCGCGTCGACGTCGATCTCCACCGCGTCCTCGAGGAACCGGTCGACGAGGACCGGATGGTCGGGCGTCAATTCCGTTGCGCGGGAGATGTAATCAGCCAGCGACTGCTCGTCGTAGACGATCTCCATGCCGCGCCCGCCGAGCACGTACGACGGACGCACGAGCACCGGATAACCGATCCGGGCAGCAGTGTCACGAGCCTCGTCGAAGCTGGTCGCGGTGCCGAAGGCAGGGGCGGGCAACCCCGCCGCGGTCAACACCTTGCCGAATTCGCCACGGTCCTCGGCGAGGTCGATCGCGGCCGGCGAGGTGCCGACGATCGGCACCCCCGCGCCCTGCAGACGGTCGGCGAGACCCAGCGGTGTCTGGCCGCCGAGCTGCACGATGACACCGGCGACCCGACCCGACTTCGACTCCGCGTAGAACACCTCGAGAACGTCCTCGAAGGTGAGGGGCTCGAAGTAGAGACGGTCGGCGGTGTCGTAGTCGGTGGACACCGTCTCGGGGTTGCAGTTGACCATCACGGTCTCGTAGCCCGCTTCGGACAACGTGAGCGCCGCGTGCACGCAGGAGTAGTCGAATTCGATGCCCTGCCCGATGCGGTTGGGGCCCGAACCGAGGATCAGCACCTTCTCCCGTTCGGTCTGCGGTGCGATCTCACTCGTCGCGGCGGGATCGAGTTCGTAGGTGGAGTAGTGATACGGCGTACGCGCCTCGAACTCGGCCGCGCACGTGTCGACGGTCTTGTAGACCGGACGCACGCCGAGACCCACCCGGAATTCGCGCACGGCGTCCTCGTCGGCGAAATCGTCACGCAGCGCGGCGATCTGCTTGTCGGAGAACCCGGTGCTCTTGGCTTCGCGCAGCAGATCCTCATCGAGGCGTCCGGCGTCGCGGATATCGGCCCCGAGTGCCGCGATCCCGCCGATCTCGGCCAGGAACCACGGGTCGATGGCGGTCGCCTCGTAGAGCTGCTCGATGGTGGCGCCGGCGTCGAACGCCAGCATCAGCCCGTAGAGCCGACCGTCCTTCGGCGTACGAAGCTCCTCCAGAAGTGCGGGCAGGTCGATGGTGGCCGGATCTTGGCGGGCCGGTTCGGTCCAGAACCCGGCGGCCTTGGTCTCCAGCGAGCGCATCACCTTGCCGAGCGCCTCGGCGAAGCTGCGTCCGAGGCTCATCGCCTCGCCCACCGACTTCATGGTGGTGGTGAGGGTGTCGTCGGCACCCGGGAACTTCTCGAAGGCGAACCGCGGCGCCTTGACGACCACGTAGTCGAGGGTCGGCTCGAAGCAGGCCGGGGTTTCCTTGGTGATGTCGTTGACGATCTCGTCGAGGCTGTAGCCGATGGCGAGCTTGGCGGCGATCTTGGCGATCGGGAAACCCGTTGCCTTGGAAGCCAATGCCGACGACCGCGACACACGCGGGTTCATCTCGATCACCACGAGCCGACCGTCGCGCGGGTCCTGGGCGAACTGGATGTTGCAGCCGCCGGTGTCGACGCCGACCTCGCGCAGGATGTCGATCGAGAGGTCACGCATGATCTGGTATTCGCGGTCGGTGAGCGTCATCGCCGGCGCGACGGTCACCGAGTCGCCGGTGTGCACGCCCACCGGGTCGAGGTTCTCGATGGAGCAGACCACCACGACGTTGTCGCGGTTGTCGCGCATCAGCTCGAGTTCGTATTCCTTCCAGCCGAGGATCGACTCCTCGATCAGCACGTTCGCAGTCGGCGAGGCGGCCAGACCGCCGCCGGCGATCCGCTCGAGGTCGGCGTCGTCGTAGGCCATGCCGGAGCCGAGCCCGCCCATCGTGAACGACGGCCGCACGACGACCGGGAAGCCCAGTTCGGCGACGGTGTCACGCACCTCGTCCATGGTGTGACATACCCGCGATCGGGCGCTCTCACCGCCGACCTTCTCGACGATGTCCTTGAACATCTGCCGGTCCTCGCCGCGCTGGATGGCGTCGAAGTCGGCACCGATCAGCTCGATGCCGTACTTCTCCAGCGATCCCCGATCATGCAGTGCGACAGCGGTGTTGAGTGCGGTCTGCCCACCGAGGGTGGCCAGCACGGCGTCGATCGGGTGACCGGCGTCGCGTTCGGCCTCGATCACCTTCTCCACGTATTCGGCGGTGATCGGCTCGATGTAGGTGGCGTCGGCGAACTCCGGGTCGGTCATGATGGTCGCCGGGTTGGAGTTGACCAGGCTGACGCGCAGCCCCTCGGCCTTGAGCACCCGGCATGCCTGCGTGCCCGAGTAATCGAACTCGCAGGCCTGTCCGATGACGATCGGTCCGGAACCGATGACCAGGACGTGGGAGATGTCGGTACGGCGTGGCATCAGGCCCCACGTCCTTCCAGCAGTGTCACGAATTTGTCGAAGAGGTAGGCGGCATCGTGCGGACCGGCCGCGGCCTCCGGGTGGTACTGCACCGAGAAGGCCCGGCCGGACATCAATTCGACGCCCTCCACGGTGCCGTCGTTGGCGCACACATGGCTGACGCGGGCGCGGCCGAAGTCGGTGTCGAACTCCTCGCCCGCCTCGCCGTCGAGGGCGAAGCCGTGGTTCTGTGCCGTGATCGACACCTTGCCGGTGGCAGAGTCGATGACCGGGATGTTGATCCCGCGGTGGCCGAACTTCATCTTGTAGGTGCCGCGGCCGAGCGCGCGGCCGAGGATCTGGTTACCGAAGCAGATGCCGAAGAGCGGCAGGTCGGCGCCGAGGACATCCCGGGTGAGGTTCACGATCGCGTCGGCCGTCGCGGGGTCGCCGGGACCGTTGGACAGGAACACACCGTCGGGATTGCGGGCGGTGATGGCCGCGAGGTCGGTGTTCGACGGCAGCACGTGGACCCGCACGCCTCGCTGCGCGAACATCCGCGGGGTGTTGGTCTTGATGCCCAGATCGATTGCGGCGACGGTGAATCGGGCCGGCGCCTTCGGCTCCACCACGTAGCCGGTGTCGGTGGTGACCTCCCCGGCCAGGTTGGCGCCCTTCATCTCCGGCTGGTTGCGCACCCGGCTGAGCAACTCGTCGGTGTCGGAGACAGCCGCGCCGGAGAAGACGCCGGCACGCATCGAGCCGTGGTCGCGCAGGGTGCGCACCGCGGCACGCGTGTCGATCCCGGCGATGCCGACGATCCCCTGCCGCACCAGTTCGTCCTCCAGCGAGGTCGTCGCGCGCCAATTCGACACCCGCCGAGTGGGATTGCGCACCGCGTACCCGGCGACCCAGATCTTTCCGGAATCGCCGTCGGCGTCGGAACTGCCTGCGCTTCCGGTGGATTCGCCGTCCTCGCGGTTCCATCCGGTGTTACCGATCTGCGGCGCGGTGGCCACCACGATCTGGCGGTGGTAGCTCGGATCGGTCAGCGTCTCCTGATACCCGGTCATTGCGGTACAGAACACCGCCTCACCGAGGGTCTCGCCGACTGCACCGAAAGCCCGGCCGGTGAACACCTGGCCGTTCTCCAGCACCAGAACCGCTGTGCTCATTGCTCTTTCCCCTGTTCCTCTGAACCCGATCCCGGGGCATCGGCTTCGCTCGATGGCTGATCGGCGAAGGCATGCACCCAGTCGGGGTAGATCGTCTTGTCGTCTGCGCGCAGACCGGAATCGATCTCGGTGCCGGTCGGCAATACCCAACGGACCACCAGGACGCCGTCGGCGGTCATCACCTTGCCCGCGAGTCCCCGCTCGGTCCGCACCGCGGTGATGGACTCGCGCGGAATCCAGATTGTGCTGGCGCCCCTGCGCTCGAGCAGGATTCCCGCCGCGTAGGCGCTCATCGACGCGCTTGCCCGGTCACCGACGTCCCCGACAGCGATGCGGTTCTGCCAACTCGGCGCCAACGTGCTGCCGACGTACAGTCCGGTGTGCGGGCCCAGTTGCGCCTCGCCGAGATCTGCCGGCGGCGTGGGCATCTCACCGATGAGATCGGCCTGCCGACGGCCACGGTTGCGCCAGCCGCGCAGAATCAGGGCCACCAAACCGGCCCAGGCCACCACCACGATGACGACGATGACGATGTCGTATGCGGCGTCGCTCACGCACTCACCCGCCCGTCGACTGCGGTCACCACGCCGCGCAGCAGTGTCGCGGTGACGGTGGCGGGCATGGTCATCGCCTCGTAAGGCGTATTGCGGGACAGGCTCGCCAGGTCGGCGCCACGGACCACCCACGAGGTGTCCGGGTCGACGATGGCCAGGTTGGCCGGCTCGCCGACCTCGATCGGGCGCCCCTGATCGGTCAGGCCCACGATGGCGGCCGGGCGTTCACTCATCACCCGAGCGACACCGCGCCAGTCGAGCAGACCCGGCTTCACCATGGTCTCGACGATGATCGGCAGAGCGGTCTCCAGACCGAGCATGCCGGGGCGAGCGAGGGCGAACTCGCAGCACTTCTCCTGCGCAGCGTGAGGTGCGTGATCGGTGGCGACGCAATCCACCACACCGTCGGCAAGCGCCTGCCGCAGGGCAAGATTGTCGCTGGGCTCGCGCAACGGCGGATTGACCTTGTTCACCGGGTCATAGGTGGCCAGACGGTCGTCGGCGAGCAGCAGGTGATGCGGGGTGACCTCGGCGGTGATCGAGATGCCCTGGTCCTTGGCCCAGCGCAGCAGTTCCACGGTGCCCGCGGTCGACGCGTGGCAGATGTGCACGCGGGTCCCGGCGTCGCGTGCGAGCAATGCGTCGCGCACGACGATGGACTCCTCGGCGGCGCGTGGCCAGCCCGCGAGACCCAGCCGTGCGGCTGTCGGCCCCTCGTGCGCGACCGCACCCACCGTGAGACGCGGTTCCTCGGCGTGCTGGGCGATCAGGACGTCGAGTCCCTTTGCGTACTCGAGGGCGCGCCGCATGAGCAGCGGGTCGGACACACATTTGCCGTCGTCGCTGAACATGCGCACACCGGCGGCACCGGCCGCCATCATGCCCATCTCGGCCAGTTGCTTGCCCTCGAGTCCGACGGTGACGGCCCCGACCGGGTGGACGTCGACGAGTCCGACCTCCCGGCCGGTGCGCCAGACGTTGTCGGTGATGGTCGAATTATCGGCGACCGGGTTGGTGTTGGCCATCGCGAACACGGCGGTGTAACCGCCCAATGCCGCTGCGGCAGAACCGCTTCGGATGGTCTCGGTGTCTTCACGACCGGGTTCGCGCAGGTGTGTGTGCAGGTCGACGAACCCCGGCAGCGCCACGCCGCCGTTGCCGTCGACCCGCTCGATGTTCTCGGGCGCGTCGAGGTCGGTGCCGATCGCGGTGATGGTGCCGTCCTCGACGAGAACGTCGACCGCATTGCCCTCGCCGTACGGCCGGACGCTCGAGATCAGCACCGATCCACTCGCCGGGGTGTTCACAATTGCGCTCCTGCCGAATCGCTTCCGACGAGGAGTCGGAAGAGCACCGCCATGCGGACGTGCACGCCGTTACGTACCTGTTCGAGCACCGCCGCCCGTGGCGAGTCGGCGACCGAATAGCCGATCTCCATCCCGCGCAGCATCGGCCCGGGATGCAGGACCACGGCGTCGTCGGACAGCAGCGCGAGTCGTCGTTCGTTGAGGCCGAACCGCACCGAGTATTCGCGTGCACTCGGGAAGAACCCGCCGTTCATCCGCTCGGCCTGCACCCGCAGCATCATCACCGCGTCGACGGCGGCGAGTTCGGCGTCGAGATTCCCCGACACCGCAACCGGCCACTGTTCGACACCGACCGGGAGCAGCGTCGGCGGTGCAACCAGCACCACCTCGGCGCCCAGCGTGGCCAGCAGGTGCGCGTTCGAGCGCGCCACCCGCGAGTGCACCACGTCGCCGACGATGGCGATCCGTCGGCCGTCGAGCGAACCGAGGCGTTGGCGCAGGGTCAGCGCATCGAGGAGTGCCTGCGTGGGGTGTTCGTGAGTGCCGTCGCCGGCATTGATCACCGCAGGTCCGTCACCATCGGGACCGGTGGTCCAGTCCGCGATCTGGGCCGGCGCACCCGACGCCGGATGGCGCACGATCAGCGCGTCGGCACCCGCGGCGCGCAGCGTCTTCGCGGTGTCGCGCAGCGACTCCCCCTTGCCCGCAGACGAACTCGAGGCGCTGACGTTGATCACGTCGGCACTCATCCACTTGCCGGCGACCTCGAAGGACACGCGCGTGCGGGTGGAGTTCTCGTAGAACACGGTCATCACCGTGCGGCCGCGGAGCGTCGGTAGCTTGCGGACCTCCCGGCCCATCAGTGCCTGCTCGAACCGCTCCGCGTCGTCGAGCAGTTCGGTGGCCTCGTCGAGGGTCAGGTCCGCGGTCGACAGCAGATGTCGCATCACGCATCAGCCTCGTCGGATGCCGGACCCGATGCCGGACGCAGGACCACCTCGTCGACGCCGTCGTGCTCCACGAGGTGCACGGCGACGTTCTCGTCGCGCGAGGTCGGGATGTTCTTGCCGACGTAGTCGGCCCGCAGCGGCAGCTCACGGTGACCACGATCGACCAGCACCGCCAGTTGCACCGCGGCCGGTCTGCCGAGGTCGCGCAGGGCGTCGAGCGCCGCGCGAACTGTCCGGCCCGAGTAGAGGACGTCGTCGACGAGGATGACGACGGCGTTGTCGACACCACCGCGCGGCACCATGGTCCGTTCGAGCGGACGGTGCGGTTTGGCGCGCAGGTCGTCGCGATACAGCGTGATGTCGAGGTAGCCGACGGGAATGTCGGTGCCCGCGAACTCATTGATCTTGGCTCCCAGCCGAGTCGCAAGAGTTGTTCCGCGGGTGGGGATTCCGATGAGAACGACGCGAGGTGCGTCGGGTGAGTCGAGCGCTGTCTTCTCGATCACCTGATGGGCGACCCGGGCGATCGTCCGGGACACATCGGCGGCGTCGAGCAAGACCCTGCCATGCGGGCTGGCCAAAGCCGACCTCCTTCTCCGCCTCTCGGGACGGATCGTTAAAGGATGTCTGTCTCGCGACACTCTACACGGACCGGCGACCCGGCCGTGCGGCGCGGCGGCACGAGCAGCGCATGCGAGCGTCCCGAAGGGTGCGGGCCTGCCTCGAAGCTGTCATCAGCCGGCCGTCACGAGCGAGAGCGCGATCGGCCACGAACGCTCGGATCAGCGACCCACCCGCCGCCTGCGGCGGCGATCGTGGAGGCGGGAAGAGGGCCGTGGAGCGCGACGCGGCAACGATGATCCACGAAAAA
>NZ_JBEXMX010000103.1:0-15681 GCF_040610755.1 Gordonia sp. NPDC003585
GGATCGACTCGTCGGCCGCAATCGGCACGTCGACGGCGCGGCGCACCTGCGCGAGTTCTTCGACCGTCGCGCACGGCTGTTCGACGTACTCGACGGGCCCGATCGCACCGATCGCCGTAATCGCCTGTTCGACAGCCCATTTGCCGTTGGCGTCGACACGCACCCGGTCGACGACCTCCCGCGCCGCCTCGACGCGTTCGACGTCGTCGGCCAGCGTCTGACCAGGTTCGGCGACCTTGACCTTCGCGGTCCGCGCGCCGGGGTATCGGGCCAAGATGCCCGCCACCTGATCGGCCGGAACCGCGGGCACCGTGGCGTTCACCGGAACGCTCGCACGGACGGCCGGCGGCGGCCCGAGATAGGCAGCCTCGATGCCCGATTTCAGCCACGACGACGCCTCGGCATCGTCGTACTCGACGAAGGCGCCGAACTCTCCCCAGCCGGCCGGGCCGGCGAAGATCATGACCTCCCGCTCGATCAGGCCACGAAAACGTGTGCGCATGGGTACGCGAACGACGACCGCCGAGTCGAGCAGTTCTGCCGCCGTCGGCACGGAAAACCTGTCTGACTGCACCCATCCTCCGCTCACCATTGAGACAAATCTTTGCGTTCGTCCCAAGATGCGATAACCTCGCGATATGTCAGTGAACCAGGGATTCGAGGTCGGTATCCGCGAGGCCGAGCCGGTCATCGTCGACGACACCCCGGACAGTGCCGCCGAGATCGTGATGCCTCGGCTCGGCGCCGACTCCCTGATCTGGAAGTTCTACGGCGATTCCCGTGGCGTGCTGGGCTTTCAGCGACTGGCCGGAACCGAGAACTGTATCGAGCAACTCGGCCAGGCGGTGCTCGACCACTCGGTGATCTTCGACGATTTCCTCGGGCGCGCCAAGCGCACCGGCCCCCCGGTCATGAAGACCGTCTACAGCACCGAACCGCAGAAGTGGGGTCGCACGGTCCGCGACTTCCACCGCGACATCAAGGGCACCATCAGCGACGGCTCGCGCTACCACGCACTCAATCCCGAGCTGTTCTACTGGGCGCACGCCACCTTTGTCGACCAGGTCCTCTACATCACCGACACCTTCATCCGACGCCTCAGTCGCGCCGAGAAGGAACAGATCTTCGAAGAGAGCAAGGTCTGGTACGAGCTGTACGGAGTGAGCCCGCGCAGCCAGCCGCAGACCTACGACGAGTTCGTCGCATACTGGGACGACATGCTCGACCGCTTCGTCCCCCACAAGACGATCGTGTACGCGACCGGCTACATCCGTCAGGGCCTCCCCCGACCCAAGCGCGTGCCGGCCCCGGTCTGGCGCGTCGCGTCGGCACCGCTGAACGCCTTCATCCGGACCGTCATCGTGGGCACCCTTCCGCAGCAGATGCGTGACGTCTGCGACCTGGAATGGAACGAGAAGCGGGAGAAGAACTTCCAGCGCTTCGCCGCATTCATGAGGGCGATGAACCCGCTGTTCAACCGGTTGCCGCTCAAAGCACTCTACGTTCCATGGGCCTACGAGGCGTGGAAGACGGTCGGCGTCGACCCGCGGCCGTTGCACAACAAGCCGGCGGCCTGACCACCGTCATCGATCGTCGAGGAAACCCACTGCGGCGTCGATGAATTCGCGACTCTTGTCGCGGTGCACGCTGTGGCCGGTGTCGATCCGCACAAACCGGCCATCGGGTAGCGCCTCGGCGAGCGTCGCCAGATGGCGTGGCGGCAGAAAGCTTTGCGGGCCACCGGAGATCACCAGCGTCGGCGCCGTCACGCGCTCCAGTTTCGCCCACCACTGCGGCGCGCTCACCTCGAATTCGGAAGCCACCGTCTCGGCCATCCGCCGATCGAATCGCAGTACCGGGTAGGGATTTTGGACAAGGGAGACGAGCCCGCGCACGTGTTCGCCGAATCTGGCACTGACGGTGATCTGTTCGTCGACGTCGGCCTGGTCACGGGGCATCGGCGGCACCTCCTCGAGCACCAGCCGGCTGACCCGTTCCGGCCGGGTCATCGCCAGCCTGAGCAGCGAGTGCGCACCCAGGGAGTGCCCGACGGCGTCGACCGTGTCGAGGCCCAACTCGTCGAGGACGAAGTCGAGGTCGTCACGCAGGTCGTCGAGCCGGTACGGGCGATCTCCCCGACCGCTTCGGCCGTGACCGCGCAGATCGACGCTGATCACCGGGCGGCTCACGGCGCGCAGTCGCCGTGCGGTTGACCGCCAGGTGGAATGGTCGCCCGCCATGCCGTGGACGAGGAGTACCGCACGTCGGGAGTCGAGATCGCCGGACACGCGGACCGCGAGGTCTGGGCCCGTGGTTCTCGTCAGTATCCGCACACCGAACACCCCTTCGTCGCTCGCGCTGCTCGCAGCGCCAGCCTACGGCGTCAGTTCAGGGTCACCGATCGCGGAACCACTTCTGGTTCTTGGCCCGCCAGACCATGTCTTGCCAGTAGTCCCACTGGTGGGTGCCGACGTTCGGGAAGTCGGTGGAGATGCGGATGCCCTGCAGGTTTGCCGCGACCTCGAAAGCACGGGTTTGGGCGAGGGAGATCATTTCGAGCGGGGTACCCTTCACCGACGCCACCGCATCGGTGTTGTGGGAACCCCAGGTCGCCGAGCCGGACGCCACGCGGATCTTCATGCCACGCATCCTCGGGAGTTGCACCAGCGCGTCGTTGTTGGTCCACCGCTTGTTCCACGGCGGACCCCACATCGCATCGGCACTGAACGGCCCCATCCCGCTCTCCATACCCGCGTCGATGAGCGCGAGCCGCACGGCCTCGCGCATCGTCGGCGCGGAGAGGTTGAGATAGCCGGACATGGAGAAGATGTGCGAGATGCGCTTGCGGTGATAGGCACCGTAGATCGCTGCGGCGTTGCCGCCCATGGAGATTCCCATGATGGCGTATTTCCCCAGCGGGCCGACGGCGAGTCCGCGGGCGTCGAGCTCACGGATGATCGTGTTGAGTCGGCACGTCCAGCGATACCGGTACTTGATCTTGTTGCCCGGGCTGGCGGTCTGCCAGTCGGTGTAGAAGCTGGCCAGCCCGCCGACCGGCTCGATGACGTTGACGCCGGAGTCGGCGAGCCGCTGGATCTTGGTCTCGTGCCGCCAGCCGCTCATGTCCTTGGTGGCGCGGAGTCCGTCGAGCGCGATGACGGTCTTGTAATTGCCCCACTTGGTCCACATGTCGACCGGTGAACTCGGCATCCCGCATCCGCTGACGTAGAACCGGCCGAACGAGGCGGCGTCGGCGTTGCCGACTTGAGGCGCACCGATTCCGATGACCGCGAGCACGACGATGAGCGAGACAATGATTCGACGCCGACGGCGCATGACGCGCGGGCGACCAGTGGTGAACTGCACTGCCGAACAGTAAAACGCCGTCGACCAGCGACGCTACGGCTGTGACCACAGGGCGCCGACATCGAAACCGACGTGTTACCAATGAGGTGATTGTTGCGTGTGTTACTAGAGTTACTTGTGGGCTCGCAGCTCAGAGAGAGCCGAGAATGCGATGACGCGTTTGTGAGTACTCGTCGTCACTGATCAGGCCACGCTGCCGGAGCCCCTCGAGTTCGGTCAGTCGCTCTTCGACGCTGCGATCGTCGTCGTCGCCGGCATCACGACCACCGCCGGCCCGATACCCCCGGACGACCTCCATGACTTCGGCGCGCGCCTGCGGATTGGACCGCAGGTCGATCGATCCCGACACCGGAATCCGGTAGCGATGCAGGACCTGCAGGATCGCGAGCAGCGGCTCGGCCTGCCCCGTGATGTCGTAGGTGCGACCGTCCTCGGCCGAGGTGAACCGCGCCGGGACCGATCCGGCCAGCAAAGATGTTCCCTGCCAGTCGATCTCGAACTCTCGCGTGGCCGCGTCGACCACCACGACGAGTCGGCGCTGATGCAGCAGGGCCTGCTGGAAGAGCGGTACCACCGTCCGCTTCTCGGCGTCGAACGCAGCGATGCCGTCGCCCTGAACACGCACACCGAGCACCATCATCGGCTGATGGTTGACCTGCATGCCCTTCTGCGTCATCGACATGATCTCGGCCATGGCGACGCAGCTCGTCGGGCGCATCGCCAGGTGCTGTGCGGCCGTACCGCCGGATTGCTGGACGGCCTGGGTCAACGACGACGCGATGTCGGACAGCCCGCCGGAGAACATCCCCGCCAGACCCGATCGCCGGGGATTGGGCCCCGAGTCACCGAACAATCCCATGGGCGCATTCTAAACTGACTTGCCCCGGTGAGCTGGGCATTTCCCACCCGCCGCCAACCCGCCGAGCGTGTTGGGGAACCCCGGGGAAGTTCTTCCCCTGATTCTGCGGGGCGGCGCTGAATCGTTTCCCCGAGTAGGCAGGGTCGCCTACCGAACTCTGCGGATCAGCGTCCCACCGTCGGCCTTGCCGACGATCATGGAGGCGGGACGAGCGCGGTCGTGGCTGTGACTGAGATCGGGGGAAGAAACTCTTTCCCTAAGTTTTGTGACGACGGAGCAGACGCATTTCCCCAGTTCAAGAGGCCGACAACAGTACTCTTCGGATCAGCGACCCACCCGCCGCCTGCGGCGGCGATCGTGGAGGCAGGAAGAGGGCCGTGGAGCGCGGCGCGGCGACGACGATCCACAAATAGTAGGGGAAGAAACTCGTCCCCTACCCCTGGAGTCCTCCCCGCGAATCTTCTCGCGGACGACTCAACAAGCAGGGGCAGAAAGTAGGGGAAGAACCTTCCCCTACTTTCAGTGGCCCGGTGGTGAGCCGCGAAACCCGCGGTGCAACAGCGGGTGTCAGCCACGCTGTGGTCGCCGGCGACTCATCGCCGAACGTGTACTGATAGCCGAGGCGATGACTGAGATCGGGCCTGTGAGGGTGGTCCTCCGGGAATATCTCGGAACTGGGCCCTGAGGGGCCCGATCTCAGTCACGCGCCGAGGCGGCGCCGTGATCATGTCGATTGTGCGGGCCGGCTGGGCACGCATCTGCCCAGGTCCCGCGATCTCTCAGGTCGACGCCGGACGCGGCCGGAACGAAGCCCAGACCGCGCCTCCCAGCCAGGTCGCCGTGGTACTCCGCTCGAACTCTGGCCACACCCTGTGTCGAATCAGGTCAACCGGATGCTGCAGCACACAGATCCTCCAACACAACACAGGGTGTCCCTCGCACCTCCCGATCAAACGACGACAGGGTCGCATTTCCCAGTTCAGGAGGCCGAGGGCAGTACTCTTCGGATCAGATCGACCCGAGGATTCGACCGCGCGCCTCGGCGTACTCGGCGTCGGTGATCGCCCCGCGGACCTTGAGATCCTCGAGGTCGGCGAGCCGCTCCCCGATCGACCGTTCGCGGGGCAACTTCTTCTCGTCACCACCGCCCATGTACGACTGCACGACGCTCATCACCTCGTCGCGCGCCGCGGGATTGGACCGCAGGTCGATGGAACCTGCCGTCGAAATGCCATGCTGCTGAAGGATTGCCAGGATCTTGCTCAGCGGCTCGAATTGTCCGGTGATGTCGTAGGTCCGACCATCTTCCGCCGAGGTGAACTGCGCCGGAACCGACCCGGACAGCAATGCTGTTCCCTGCCAATCGATCTCGAACTCGTTGGTGGCCGGATCGACCAGCACCGCGAGCCGACGGCCGTGCAGCAGCGCCTGCTGATACACCGGCACGACGGTGCGCTTCTCGACGTCGAAGGACACGATGTCGTCGCCGTGAATGTGCAAGCCCAGCTTCATGAGTGGTTGGTCGTTGATCTCGACGTTGGTCTGCTGGATGGACGTGATGTCGGCGATCGCGGCACGGCCGGTGGCCCGCAATCTGCTGGATCGCTGGTTCCCGCTCGACGACATCAAGCCCAGACCGATGCCGAGCGCGACGTCGAGGATCGTGATCCCGAGACCGGTCCAGAGCATCCACTCGATGCCGGGTTCGTCGATGAGGAAGTAGGCCACCAGAAAGATCGGACCGAC
Source organism: Gordonia sp. NPDC003585 (assembly GCF_040610755.1). Lineage (NCBI taxonomy): Bacteria > Bacillati > Actinomycetota > Actinomycetes > Mycobacteriales > Gordoniaceae > Gordonia > Gordonia sp. NPDC003585. Next base: position 5,972 of record NZ_JBEXMX010000103.1, read on the forward strand.
GATGCCACACAGCATCACGAAACCGAAGGTGCTCAAGAACGTCCACACCGACCGCGGGGTACGTGGGCCCGAACCCGATTCGCCGAACATGGTCATGGCAGAACCATAGAACGTGGCAGATGAACAGGTTGGGTCAATATCGTCGTTCCGGCAGCGTATGGCCTTTTTCGGTGGCAAACTCTCGCGTCAGGTGAGCCACCCCCGGGGCTCCTCGGCGAGAAGGGCCGATATGTTGCACCACTTCCACTTCTCGGATCGGAGCGTCCGTAAGACGTTCGTGGCCATCGCCATCGGAGCCGTGGTCGGCGCCACCGCCGTGGGCGTCGGTTCGGCTCCCATGGCCTCGGCAGCACCGCCACCCGCAGGTTGCGGACACTACTCCGACGCCGTCGCGGGCAACCCGCCCAATACGCGCATCAAACTCTGGGAGCGCGTGAAGGACGCGAAGAAGAGCGCCACGCCCGACACTCGCGGAAACATCCGAGTGGTTCAACCAGAGAAGCAGAATCCGAAGCTGTACTCGATTCGTTCCGGTGGCGACCACCCCGGCTTCGGTGACGATTTCCTTCTCGTCCCCACCAACCGGATTCAGGGCATCGAGTGCTCGTACCTGTGGGATGGCTCGCAGTTGAACTTCTGGCGCTACGCCTGGAAAGAGGGCACCACCACGGTCTACAAGAATCCGAACAAGCCGTTGGCCATCGGAGTCAACTCCGCCGACGCCCGTGGCCAGGACCAGCTCCACCTCCACATGGCACAGGCCAATCCCGCTACGGTGACCGCGTTGAAGGCGATCAAGAAGCCGGAGACCAACCTGAACCGGTGGGCTGCCCCCACGTCGAATGTCGTACTTCCCGTCAACGACTACAAGAACAAGAAGCGCACGGACGCGGTGTTCCGGGTCGTCAAGTACACGGGTCAGATGCCGAATCTGGTCAAGGTGCTCCATACCCAGGTTCAAAGCGATATTCCGCACCAGTGCATTGCGGTGATCGCCTCCGGCGCTCCCAACACCTATTACCTGCTCAACAGCACCCCCGCCCTGAAGAGCGGCAACGACAGGGGCACCGGCCTCTGCGACTACGTGTACGGCTGGAACTAGCCAATAGCAAAGGTGCCCGGCCACTTTCGTGACCGGGCACCCGCGCAGACCATGACTACTTGACGGTGACCGAGCCTCGCAGCAGCGCCTGCTGCCAGTTTCCGATCGCCTTGTAGCCGGCGCCCTTGTTGCACGTCTGGTAGCCGACCTGCACACCGATGGACACGCCGTAGTACGCGCCGATCAGCGCACCGTAGATCGCACCGAAGATGAAGAACAGGGACCCCACCAAGGCTCCGATCAACGCCCCGATGAGCGAGCCGGTCGCGGCGTAGTGCGACGCGCACGGCCAATCGGCCTTGAGTTGCTTCCACATCTCGTCCCATGCCCGGTTGGCATTGAGCTTTCTCGGCTTGTTCTGTGGCGACTTCTTGTCATGACCCGATGGCTGGTTCGTCTGCGGCTGCGTGCGCTCGGCGACGGGAACCATCCGCACCGACCGCGAATCAGCGGACAGCGTCGGCGCAATCCGCACGACCTGATCCCCGAGATCGGCGAGCAGCGGAAGACGCTTGCGCTCAGCGCCCCGCGAATCCACCAGCAGCAGAGCGTCACCGGAGGCCGACTTCCGGAACATTCCCTCACTCAGGTTGACCAACACCGATTGCCCGTCGTCGGACACCGACACCGACGCCGGCCCTGTCGTCATGCTCATCTTCGGTGCGGGTGCCGCACCGGCGGTCCCCGTCGGCACTACCACTACGATCGCCACCGCCGCGGCGATCGCTCCGAGAACCGGCATCCACAACTTCACTCGACACTATCCTCACAGGAACTAGTAAGCCTTACCTAAGTAAGAGCTCACAAACCTTACTACGGAGTGAGTGCGCAACTGCCGGAAGAGATGCGCAGATCACACCGGATCGATGCCGCGTGCAATCAGCGGGCGTATCATTTCGATACACTCTCTCCATGACCGGTTCGTCTCGACCAACGCGAGTCGATGAAGATCTGTGGAATGCTGCGGTCGCCGACGCGCAGGTGCAGCATCGCAGCGCCGTCCAGCAGATCAATCGCTGGATCCGCATCGGCCGCGAACTGGAATCCTCGCCTGGCGTCAGTCAGCGTGATGTCCAGTGGGTATTGGCCGGCGACGGCTCCTACGACGACCTCTCCGAACGCGAACAGGCGATCGTTCGCGCCGAGTGGGACCAACGGATCACCGAGCGCCGAGAGGCGCTCGACTTCGAAGCGGAATTCACGGAGTCGGGAGAATCGTGGTCCGAATCGGATGACACAGGCGACGTCGTCATCCGGCCCACCCACGACTGATGCCCGTCCTGCACGTCCTCGCGGGACCCAATGGCTCCGGTAAGACCACCTACGTCGAGCGTGTCCTGCGACCCGTCACAGGACTGCCGTTCGTCAATGCCGACGTGATCGCGCATCAGCGGTGGCCGGGCGCTGAGCCGGAACATGCTTATGAGGCCTCACGGGCTGCGGCGGCACAGCGTGGCGAACTCCTCATTGCGCAAAAGTCTTTCATCACCGAGACCGTGTTCAGTCATCCCAGCAAGAACGACCTCGTTGACGACGCACTCCGACGCGGCTACCTCGTTCACCTGCACATGATCCTCGTGCCGGTCGATCTGACCGTGCAGCGTGTGGCCGAACGCGTGCGCCGGGGCGGACACGAAGTCCCTGAGCACAAGATCCGCGAACGCTACGACCGGTTATGGCCACTGGTCGCCCGTGCCCGCGACCGCGTCGACCGCGCAGAGTTTTTCGCCAACCATCTCGCCCGGACGCCGTACCTTTTGGTGGCGACCTATGGCCACGGCGTTCCAGTTGGATACCCGGCCTGGCCCACCTGGACTCCGTCGGACCTGACCTGACAAGCAAAGGCGCCCGGTCACTTTCGTGACCGGGCGCCTTGTCGACTCAGTGAGTCAGTGAATCACTTGACGATCCGCGACGCAGGCCCGCGCCTGAAGGACCACGCTCTCACGTGACCTCCTCGGGCGCGGGAAATCGTCGCTACTTGACGATCTTGGTGACTCGACCCGCACCGACGGTGCGGCCACCCTCGCGGATGGCGAAACGCAGGCCCTCGTCCATGGCGACCGGCTGGATGAGCTTGACGCTCATCTCGGTGTTGTCGCCCGGCATGACCATTTCGGTGCCCTCGGGGAGGGTCACGACGCCGGTCACGTCGGTGGTACGGAAGTAGAACTGCGGACGGTAGTTGTTGAAGAACGGGGTGTGACGGCCGCCCTCGTCCTTGGACAGGATGTAGGCCTGGCCCTCGAACTCGGTGTGCGGGGTCGTGGTGCCCGGCTTCACGATGACCTGACCGCGCTCGACGTCCTCACGCTTGAGGCCGCGGAGCAGCAGACCGGCGTTGTCGCCCGCCTGCGCCGAATCGAGGAGCTTGTGGAACATCTCGATACCGGTGACGGTGGTCTTGGTGGACTTCTCGCGGATGCCGACGATCTCGACTTCCTCGTTCACGTTGACCTCGCCGCGCTCCACACGACCGGTGACCACGGTGCCGCGGCCGGTGATGGTGAAGACGTCCTCGACGGGCATCAGGAACGGCTTGTCGGTCTCGCGGACCGGGTCCGGGATCGACTCGTCGACGGCAGCCATGAGCTCCTCGACCGACTTGGTCCACTCGGGGTCACCCTCGAGGGCCTTGAGCGCCGACACCTTGACGACGGGGGCTTCCTCGTCGAACTCCTGGGCGGCCAGCAGTTCGCGGACCTCCATCTCGACGAGCTCGATGATCTCTTCGTCGTCGACCATGTCGGCCTTGTTCAGGGCGACCAGGATGTAAGGCACGCCGACCTGGCGGGCCAGCAGCACGTGCTCACGGGTCTGCGGCATCGGACCGTCGGTGGCGGCGACCACGAGAATCGCGCCGTCCATCTGAGCCGCACCGGTGATCATGTTCTTGATGTAGTCGGCGTGACCGGGGGCGTCGACGTGTGCGTAGTGACGCTTCTCGGTCTCGTACTCGACGTGCGAGATGTTGATCGTGATACCACGAGCCTTCTCTTCAGGAGCCTTGTCGATCTGGTCGAACGCGAAGCTCTTGTTGAGGTCCGGGTACTTGTCGTGCAGCACCTTGGTGATGGCCGCGGTCAGGGTGGTCTTGCCGTGGTCGACGTGACCGATGGTGCCGATGTTCACGTGCGGCTTGGTCCGCTCGAACTTCGCCTTCGCCACTTGATTGTCCTCCTGGACTGTGTTGCTCTGCTGGGCGGATCCCAGCAGGGGTTTGTGTACTTACGTTGTTTGCGCCCGCTTGTTGTGTGGCCGGCGCATCCCGCTCTGGCTGGGCGACTTACTCGCCGGTTGCCTTTGCGATGATTTCCTTCGACACGTTCGACGGAACTTCCGCGTACGAGTCGAACACCATGGAGTAGTTAGCCCGGCCCTGGGTCTTCGACCGAAGGTCGCCGATGTAGCCGAACATCTCCGACAGCGGAACCTGTGCCTTGACGACACGTGCACCGCTGCGCTCCTCCATGGCCTGGATCTGGCCACGGCGGGAGTTCAGGTCGCCGATCACGTCACCCATGTAGTCCTCCGGAGTCGTGACCTCGACGGCCATGATCGGCTCCAGGATGACCGGGGACGCCATCTTCGCAGCCTCTTTCAGAGCCTGCGAGCCGGCGATCTTGAAGGCCATTTCCGAGGAGTCGACGTCGTGGTACTGACCGTCGAGCAGGGTGACCTTCAAGTTGACCAGCGGGTAACCGGCGAGCACACCGTACTGCATCGCGTCCTGCGCACCGGCATCCACGGATGGGATGTACTCGCGCGGAACGCGGCCACCGGTGACCGCATTGTCGAACTCGTAGGTCGCGCCGTCTTCGGCGTCGACCAGCGGCTCGAGCTTGATGATGACCTTCGCGAACTGGCCCGATCCACCCGTCTGCTTCTTGTGGGTGTACTCGTGCTTGTCGACCGTCTTGCGAATGGTCTCGCGGTAGGCCACCTGCGGCTTGCCGACGTTGGCCTCGACCTTGAACTCGCGACGCATACGGTCGACGAGGATGTCGAGGTGGAGCTCGCCCATACCGCCGATGACGGTCTGGCCGGTCTCGTCGTCGAGCTGCACCGAGAAGGTGGGATCCTCTTCGGCGAGCTTCTGGATGGCGGTGCCGAGCTTCTCCTGGTCGGACTTGGTCTTCGGCTCGATCGAGACGTTGATGACCGGGTCCGGGAAGCTCATCGACTCCAGCACGATGGGTGCCGCGGCGTCGCACAGGGTGTCACCGGTGGTGGTGTCCTTGAGGCCGATCATCGCGTAGATGTGGCCCGCAGTGGCATCCTCGACCGGGTTTTCCTTGTTGGCGTGCATCTGGAAGAGCTTGCCGACGCGCTCTTTCTTGCCCTTGGTGGCGTTGAGCACCTGGGTGCCGGCGTTGATCCGGCCCGAGTAGACGCGGACGAAGGTCAGCTTGCCGAAGAACGGGTGAGCCGCGATCTTGAACGCGAGCGCCGAGAACGGCTCGTCGGCCGACGGCTTGCGCGAGAGGATCTCCTCTTCGTTGCCGACGGCGTGACCCTCGACCGAGGGGACGTCGAGCGGCGACGGGAGGTAAGCGATGACGGCGTCGAGCATGGGCTGAATGCCCTTGTTCTTGAACGCCGAACCGCAGATCACCGGGTAGTACTCGCGAGCAATCGTGAGCTTGCGAACCGCGCCCTGGATCTCTTCCTTGGTGAGTTCCTCACCGCCGAAGTACTTCTCGAGCAGCGCCTCGTCGGTCTCGGCGACCGTCTCGAGCAGCTTCTCGCGGTACTCGGCTGCCTGATCGACGAGATCGGCGGGGATCTCCTCGTAGGTCGGCTCGGCACCGATCTCGACGGTGCCACGCCAGGTGATCGCCTTCTGCTCGATCAGGTCGACGACGCCGTCGAAGTTGTCCTCGGCGCCGATCGGCAGCTGCAGAACCAGCGGCTTGGCACCGAGACGCTCCTCGATGGTGCGCACGGTGAAGAAGAAGTCGGCACCGAGCTTGTCCATCTTGTTGACGAAGCAGATGCGCGGGACGTCGTACTTCTCGGCCTGCCGCCAGACCTGCTCGGACTGCGGCTCGACACCTTCCTTGCCGTCGAACACGGCAACGGCACCGTCGAGCACGCGCAGGCTGCGCTCCACCTCGACGGTGAAGTCGACGTGTCCCGGGGTGTCGATGATGTTGATCTGGTTCTTGTTCCAGAAACAGGTCACCGCGGCGGAGGTGATGGTGATCCCCCGCTCCTTCTCCTGCTCCATCCAGTCGGTGGTCGAAGCACCGTCGTGGGTTTCACCGATCTTGTAGTTCACACCGGTGTAGAAGAGGATCCGCTCGGTAGCGGTGGTCTTACCGGCATCGATGTGGGCCATGATGCCGATGTTGCGAACCTTGTTCAGGTCGCTGAGCACTTCCTGTGCCATCTCGTCCCTTCGGGAATATCTGTGGAAAAGGGCTGTCGGCTTCGCGTGAGGGCCATGGTGGCGATCACGCGAAGCGAACGGTCACCAGCGGTAGTGCGCGAACGCCCGGTTGGCCTCGGCCATCTTGTGGGTGTCCTCGCGGCGCTTCACCGAAGCACCGAGACCGTTGGAGGCGTCGAGCAGCTCGTTGGCCAGGCGCTCGACCATGGTCTTCTCCCGACGCTGACGGCTGAAGGTCACCAGCCAACGCAGCGCGAGGGTGTTCGCGCGGCCCGGCTTGACCTCGACCGGCACCTGGTAGGTGGCACCACCGACACGGCGGCTCTTCACCTCGAGGGTCGGCTTGACGTTGTCGAGTGCGCGCTTGAGGGTGACGACCGGATCGGTGCCGGTCTTGTCGCGGGCCTGCTCGAGGGCGCCGTAGACGATGCGCTCGGCGGTCGACTTCTTGCCGTCCAGCAGGATCTTGTTGACCAGCTGGGTGACCAGCGGCGAACCGTAGACGGGGTCGTTGATGAGGGGGCGCTTGGGTGCGGGTCCTTTACGTGGCATCGCTTATCAGTTCCCCTTCTTGGCGCCGTAGCGGCTGCGGGCCTGCTTGCGGTCCTTGACACCCTGGGTGTCGAGCGAGCCGCGGATGATCTTGTAACGCACACCGGGGAGGTCCTTCACACGACCGCCGCGGACGAGCACCATCGAGTGCTCCTGCAGGTTGTGGCCTTCGCCCGGAATGTAGGCGGTGACCTCGACCGCGCTGGTCAGACGCACACGGGCGACCTTGCGCAGTGCCGAGTTCGGCTTCTTCGGGGTGGTGGTGTAGACGCGGGTGCACACGCCGCGACGCTGCGGGCTTCCCTTGAGGGCTGCGGTCTTGGTCTTGGCAGCCTTGTCCTGGCGGCCCTTGCGGACCAGCTGATTGATGGTTGGCACTTAGGTGTTCTTTCCTCTGTTGTGTTGTCTCGTCGTGGTTGGTGCTCCGGGCAAGCGGCCAAGTCCGAGATGTCCCGGTTCGGCCGCTTCCACAACTCGCCCCACCAGCACGTTTGCGCTGGTCAGTACATTTATCGCTACCCCGGGGTCGGGCGTGTCAAACGCTCGACAGCGGATTCGCCTGTCAGTCACACGCTCCCCGATCGGAGGGCATGCGGACTGGCCCAGCATGTGCCGGGCACCGACGATCCACTCTACCGACCGAGTTTGTACAGGTCAAAATCCGGTTCCCGCACGTGGACGGGCACCGTCGTCGTGATGAACGAAGGGTGACATTCGTGGTGATCAACGTCAGTCGTTGGCGTGATTGTTCCATGAGACGACAAAGGTTGCCGTTTGACGCGCCAGGCACTCCAGTGGTGGCAAAAGAGCAGCGACTGTTCACGCGCGCGTCGATCGCTTGTTACCGTCGAGGCCGGCCGAGGAAGCAGCTCACGGGAACTCTGCGACGCGGCGACCACCAGCCGACGTCGTTGTCGATCGTGGAGGCGGGGAACAAGGCGGCGTCGTCCGGCAAGAAGCCGCACAGAAAATAGGGGAAGAAACTTCTTCCCCTACCCTTGGAGTCCTCCCCACGAAATTTCGCGGGGACGACTTGGAACTTAGGGGAAGAAGTTCTTCCCCTAAGTTTTTCGGGCACGACGCAAGCGTATTTGCCCAGGTCAGAGGCCCGGTCGTCGAACTCTTCGGATCGGGGTTCAGTCCCGCGGTGGCCGCCAAGAGAAGATGAGCCAGCCTCTCAGCGCCGCGCGCTGTCCATGACCTCGTCGTCGAGCAAGTCGCTGACAGCGTCGCTTGCGCGCCGGAGGTCGGCGACCGTGAAAGTGGTATCGGACGTGAAAGTGGTATCGGAGCGACCGGCTACCTGATCCTCGATCTGGCGTCGCAGAAACTCGTTGCGCGACAAGCCCAGCGCGTTAGCCTGCCGATCGATCTGGGCCACCGCGGCGTCCGACAGGCCCGTGATGAGAATGTCTGGCACAGCCCTCCTGAGGATCGACTGATATCAGGATATCGCCCGTCACCCGCGCGGATCCCACGCCGGCAGCCTTCCGAGCAGCGGGCGTTTCTTGTCGAGATGCCGGGTCATCCGCGAGAGGATGCGATTCAACGACTCGATCGCTTCGACGATGTGCGGACCCTTGTTGAGCATCACGCACTCGGCGCGATTGCCCGCGGCCGCGTCAGTGATCTCGGCCCGCGTCGGCAGGCCGGAGTCGGCGAGGTTGTCGAGAACCTCGGTCGCCCAGATGACCGGCACGTGCGCGGCCTCGCACAACCACAGAATCTCCTCCTGGACCTCGGCGAGCCGCTCGAAACCCGCTTCGACGGCGAGGTCACCACGCGCGATCATCACACCGACACGTCGGGTCCGCAGCAGCTGCAGCAGTATCGCGGGCAGCCGCTTGAAGCAGGCCATCGTCTCGATCTTGACCACCAGGCCGAGATCGGTCGCGCCGAGTTCGCCGAGCCGACGCTGCATGTCCGCGACATCCCCGGCGCTGCGCACGAACGACAGATTCACCAGGTCGGCGATCTCCACGACGGTGCGCAGCGCGGCGATGTCGTCGTCGGTCAGTGCGGCCGTGGGCAATTCGGTGTCGGGCAGGTTGATGCCCTTGGCCTCACGCAACTTGCTGCCGCCCGGTGCGGCTCGCACGACCTCGACGTCCACCTCGGGAACCTCTCCCGACGACACCGCAGCCACCACACCCTCGATCTTGCCGTCGTCGAAGTAGACCCGATCGCCCGGACGAACCGCCGAGAACACCTCGGGCAGGGTGCATCCGATGCGGTGGCGGCCATCGTCTGACGGGATCACCGGGGTGAGGTCGGCGGTCAGGGCGATGCTGTCGCCGGTGTGCACCCGCAGGGCCTGCGCGACCGCGGGCAGCGAGCCGATCTTCGCCGTCGACCTGTCGCTCGCCCGCAACCTCAGACCGGGCGTCAGGTACATGGTGCGGTCGGTGCCCAGCAGCACCCCGTTCGACGCGATCTCGAGGACCCGCAGATCCCGTCGACGACCGCGCGCATCGATGAGCCGCACCTCCTCTCCGATCGACCGACCTGCGAGCCATCGAGCGTCGCCGACGGGTGCCGCGTCGAGCACCTCCGACCGGATCGGCGCCTCGCCGGCCCAGAACCGTGCCGGGACGAGCACCTCACCGAGCAGATTGCGGGTTGGACGGACCTTGAGGACCTGCGGCCCGGGCGCGATCGGACCGG